>NZ_JAUBPI010000042.1:0-21318 GCF_036700645.1 Microcoleus sp. S36b_A4
TTGTGTAGTAAAGGATGTACGGAGAGGGTGGGATTTGAACCCACGTTGAAGTTGCCTCCAAAATAGATTTCGAGTCTACCGCATTCAACCGCTCTGCCACCTCTCCAATTGATTTGAGATGTGAGCTAAAAGTATTTTACCGCACAGTGTGCCAGATTGTAAATCTTTATAAAAAAGAAGTTTGATTTTCTTCAGATTCCAAAGTGGTCTTAAATCCCCCTGCTGGAGTCCACTGCAGGGCTCCGTCGCGGCCTGTCCAGAATATCTGAGTTTTGCTTTGGCGCAGTTGGGCTGCGGTTTCTGGGTCGATTTCGTTAGCAGATGCGATCGCCACTTGTGGCCCCACTGCGCTTAATAACTCAGCCGTCAGGGCTTTTCCTGACCACCACAGCACTTGAGCCGGCTTCAAGGTTCCCGTTGCTGCCAATTTTTTTTGCATTTCCGGTGTCATTTCACCGACGAGCAACCAAGTTCGATTTCCCACCAGGAATTCTACCACCGGAATCTCCGCATTCACGAACTGTAACCGCGTCGAACCCAGATCAACTGTACTGTTAGTTTCTAAAGGAAAGTAAACGCCTTGGCGAGATTGCACAGCCGTCATAAATTCCTGATTGTTGCCACGGTGAATTTGTTTCGGAGCGTTGTTATCATAAAATGTTTTAATTGGCAAGCGTTCGAGTAATTTTCCCCAACCACCGCTCAAACCTAAATGACCGTGAGAGGCGATCGCAAAATTCACAGAATTAACTCCTTGCTGCTGCAAAAAAGGCAACACTGTAAACCTTACAGTATTTTCATCACCGCTATTAATTAGCGCCACTTTTCCCCTATCTTGAATTACTAACACTGGTTCGCCAGATGTCGCCAGCAAAGTAACTTGAAATAAAGAGGATTGAACGTGCCAAGCTGGCAAAACTATGATACTTACTCCCGCCACAAGAGCCAGCGGTAAAATCCAAGCCGATGAAAAACTCGGCAGCGCAATAACTCTACTTTTCCCCTTTTTCCCTTTCCCTTTTTCCTGGCTTTGCCCTCTGACTGCTTCCGCTTCCGGCTTCCGTCTTTTTTCTTCCTTCCTCCTTCTATCCTTTACATCCGTTACAGAATCCGTTGCCGAACTTCCCCCGATCCAAACCCAGCAAATTAAACTGTAAAGCGCGATTAGCTGAAACACCGATACTTGACCGACAGCTACCGAATTACCGGGTAATTGCGAGAAATATTGGGCGATCGCAATTAACCCCTTTGCCGGATAATCGAGCAGTTGCGCTAAAACACTGCCAGCGGGCGGAAAAATCAATCCAGCTAAAGCGCTAACCATCCCCCCAATACTCAAAATCCACAGCAAAGGAGCCGCAATAATATTAACTAAAATGCTGTAAGGTGATACCACGCTAAAAACGTAAAGTAGCAGTGGTAGCACCCAAACTGAAGCGGCGATCGGAACCACAAGAATCGAAGCAATCGCGGGCGGCATCCAGTCCAACTTTGCCATCAGTGGCGGCGTTGTCACGATTAACCCCAAAGTCGCCAAAAAACTCAGTTGAAAACCTAAATCCCAAATCCACAAAGGGTTAACCAGCAATAAAATAGTAGCAGCAATTAACAGCAATCCCAGCGGCTTAACTTGGCGGCTCAGCACCAAAGCAAATAGTGTTCCAAATCCCATCAAAGCGGCGCGGCATACTGATGGTTCAAAGCCAGTTAGCCCCACAAGCAAAAATAAAGCACCGACGCCAAAGCTAAATTGTAATTGTTTGGAAAAACGCCTGGTTAAAGCTAGAACTAAAGCCAAAACCATCGAAACTTGAGTGCCGGAAGCTGCGATCGCGTGGGCTAATCCAGCCTGCACAAAATAGTCGCGGATGTTGTAAGGTAAATCTACTGCTTGTTTGCCGAGGGCGATCGCACTGATTAAGGGCCCTTCGGGAACATTTAACTGCGATAGTTGCGATCGCACGATCCGCTGCCGCATCCCTTGAATTTTCGATGGCTGCATCCCGCTTGGCTCCAAGAAAGCAGCCGTTTGACTGTTAACTCGATTTACATCGGCGATCGCATTTTCTCTCCTCCAGTCGATTTGACGGCCTTTGAGCCCTACAAAAGCCCCTTCTCTGGCTAAATATGCTTGAAAATTAAAAGCCCCTGGATTCGACGGTGGCTGCGGTTTGTACAAGGATCCCACCACTGCGATCGTATTTTCGGCGTACAAACCCGTTGCTTGCAGCAGTGGCAGTGTAACGTAGAGCTTGCCGGATACTGGGCGGTTTACGACTGCTCCTCCCTCGCCGCCGTTGATTTCGCTAACTAAATCTGTTTCTAGCCAAAATTGCGATCGTCCCGATCGAGTCAATCGAGGCGTACTGACAACTCTACCGCGAACCGTCACTGCCACTTCTTGAGTGTTCCCAACCGCCGGAATCAGTTTGCTGATGTCATCTATTGCCGGTTGGGGCGATCGAACTGCAAAATAAACACTAGCTAGAAATGCCAGCAAACCCGCAACTGCCCACACCCATTTCGCTCTCGGCAGCATCTCCAACAAACTCAATTCTTCCCTCGCATCTAAGGGTTCTTCAAGAGCATTTTCTTTTTGTCGGCTGCGTCTTTTCTTAGTAATTTTGACAGAAGTTTTAGTAAAATTTCGCAACAATTTCGGCAGGGCGATAGCCACCGCTATTCCCAAAGCAAGTATCGCGTATCTACCCCAAGGAACCGCTGTAGAAATCAATCCCAAAATGTATGCAAGACAGAAGATGACACCCGTTACTTGATTCATTAATTAGTAATTTAGAGGGGGAATATTTCAGGGACACCTATGCCGGACGTATGCACTCCTTACCCAAAAAACCGGGTTTTTAAACCTAGATAAAAAGCTAAACGCTGTGTATTTAGATAAAAAACCCAGTATCTCGCTACCCGTGCGTAAGTTAGGGCAAAATTTCTTTCCTTACATTCTTTCCCTTCCCCTTCCCCTTCCTCTTCCTCTTCTAAATAGACAGCCCCAATTTTAAACCGAAAGCCGCGTGCAGCACCATAAGTGCAAGGGCTGTCGTGCCTAAATAAGCGTGAACCGCGCGCAGTGCCAGCTTATTGCCCCCAAAACCCGTTAGCGAAATCAAGCTACCAACAGCCAGCAAAACCAGCACTGCCGAACCTGTCCAAAAATGCGGACTTTCCATGACTGGCTGGTGCTGCATCACCAGTGACAGCAAGCCGCCTGTATAGCCCAAAGCTAGAAACAGAAACATCCACGGTGCAAGCTTGCGGTGATCCGAGCGACTTTTGAGTGCGACATCTTTATCGGTGGCCAAACGTCCCTGCCATCCCGTATACCCGACAAAACTGCCCATCGCCACCACCACGATCCCCATCATTACAGGGTGTCCCCAGTGGGTAATTGGTTCGGGAATTCCCAGAGTGCGAAATTGACTGGCGATGGGTTCTAGTAGTTCGCTGAGATTGATCATTTGCTTGAGATTCCTAACTTGGCGATAAATATTTGAGGACTAATCATTAAAGTATTATAAAATTAGTTTAGCAAGTGCGAGCGTGCACTTCAAAGAGCCGTTTAACCTAACAGCCAAACATTGGCCAGAAGCTTAGATATACGCAAAACTTAGCCGGCTGAAGCCGGCTGTGAGATTTTTACAGCAATGATGCTGTTTCAAGTTAATTGTTACCTTTATCGGCTAAATCGAAATGCTAAAATAAATGCAATTCGCCCGCACGTCACACCCCGTGGGCTGCCGCCCAATCTTCACAGCCTCATCCTCACTCTGGATGTTAAATTTTACCTGCCTGCTCAAAGTTAATTTCAATTCCTTGACTTTTCAATGGCAAAGTGAGAAATTAACATCGCAGCCGACGATCACTCACACTTCTACATTTTGCTAATCGTTCTCAAGGGAGAATCAACTATTGAAAAAAAACTAGAGGTTCCAAGTTTGAGACTTCTGGCATAAAGTATGCCGTCTGCCCAGGCTCACTTCGATCGACTGAGCGCTAAACCGTCTGAAGGTACCCTGATAGCACCCTTGTCTGTTGAGCAGCCATCGCTGTGCACCTAAATGAACCCTCTCAACTAACTCGCTGGGGATTCGGTTTTAGCAGACAAGCAGCCATTTTCGTTGTCGCCTTCCTCGGAACCGTGCAATCGCTACACTCACTGAGCCGTCGCTAAAGTAGCTTCCGAAGGTTGGATTTGATACTTTACGAGATTTGCCAGTTCTTGTAACTGATTAATCGCTTCCGCACCTTCTAGTTTCATGAGTTCGCGGTCGTCCCGCATCTCAGTCCAAGTGATACCGTAATCTGACACTAAGAATCGAATCAGATGGTTGTCCGTCAAACTGACCATAAATGAGGCACTGTTCATCTGACCCCCGCAAGTGTAGCAGGATGCCAGGTAACCCCGATGCTCTAGCACGATCGCTAAAGCTTGGAGGTTCATTACCAAATCTTGAACGAATTTACGGTGTTGTTCTGCAAGTCTCAGAAACACAGTTCTCCTCCTATCACCACACCGTGTATTTTACATCCCATTTAATAATTTCTTAATAAGTGGGTATTTAGGTGCTGGTTTAGTATACGTTTAGTATGCTCAAAAAAAATCGGATTAGCGACCTCTTCAGCCTACCTATACTACATTAACCGAGTTGTGCTCGAAACGCAGTATCAGCAGCGACATTCAGCCAAAACAGGCTCTAGCGGGGGACTCCAGCCGGAAAATTTGCCTGCTGTAAAGGGTGATTCAGCCGTTGGATAGCCCAAAGATACAAATAACTAATGATAGTAATCAAATTAGTTAAGTATAAGAGTTCAATCACCTTGGGGATACTCCTCCCAAAGCGTCGTCGTCTGCCGCAAGCTCCGAAAATCGCCATTCCCCAAAATCAAGTGATCCAGTAGCGGAATCGACAAAAACTGCGCTCCCGCCAGCAACTGTCGCGTCAAAGCAATATCCTCCGGGCTTGGTTCCACAATCCCGGAGGGGTGATTGTGCGAGATAATCGCCCGCGTCGCCCCTTGGCGGATCACCTCGCGAAAAATATCCCGTGGGTGAGCCAAAGTTTCCGTTGCGGTGCCGATCGTAATTACCTGAGTACCCAGCAGCCGATTTTTCACATCTAGCAGCACCACAGCAAAACGTTCCTGAGACTGCCACATCAAATCCTGACTCAGGGCATCCGCCGCTGCTTGGGGAGAGTCAACCACAGCCATTTCCGGCGGCCGCGACTGAAATACCCGCTTCCCCAACTCCACCGCAGCCAAAATCGAAGTCGCCTTAGCAGGGCCAATCCCGTGAATCTGCGTCAACTCCTGCACGCTAATGGTGCGTAGCACAGCCAGAGCATCACGTTGGTGCAAACTCAACTGATTTAAAATATACTGTCCGAGCCCGACGGCGGAAAGTTTGCCGGGTCCTTGACCAGTACCCAGGAGAATCGCAATCAATTCCGCAGTCGCCAAACTTTTTGGGCCGCCGGCCATCAACCGTTCCCGTGGCCGTTCACTCGTTGGCAAATCGACAATTCTCAAGCTGTAAGTCATAGCTGCACCCGCACCGCAAGCTCAACAATTAGACAATTTTAGCTGATCGATTTGCGTTCTTCAATTCGTACAATCACCGAAAAAAGCCTTGATCATTAACCGAGGCTGTTGGCAGATAAAATCTAAGGCAACGTTTCACAAGCGATCGAGTCTCGATCTCGATCAAGCTTAAACGGATCGCCCGGATATGCCTCTAACACTCGCTGCGCTTCGGCTTGACTCGCAAAGTCAGAACAGTCGCAATCCGAGTTAACGCAACTCGGAAAATCGGCACTTTTAACCTTCGGTTGAGAAGACTCATAAATAACTTTCTTGGTATCTTTCTTTGGCTGCTGTGCATCAATAGCAATCTCTGCGGTTCGCTCAACAGATTTGACTGAAGATGGCAATTTGCGATCTGGCCCTGGTTTGGCAAGTGCAGGTACCTTCGCAGAAATTGCAGGTTTCGGTGTTGGTGTCGGCGTTTTCACAGTCTCCGGCTTGGGTGTCGGCGCTGCCGAAAGCAGTGACGGCTTAGCGGTTTGAGATGATACTAGCGGATCGCTTGGGGCCGTAAGCGCCACTGAAACTTCCTGAGACGGAGGGGGTACGGTGACGCGAACAAGCACAAACGAAGCCGCCATCAACCCGCCGTACATCGCGATCGATCGCTTGCGGGTTGGTGCGACCACCCATTTCGGATTAACAATACCCAGAAAGAAGGTCGGGATAGACAATAGAAAGCTTAGGACGAAAAAATTAAACATAGCGATTTTTAGCAGTAAAAAAGAGAAGTCACCCAGGACGCAGAAACCCGGTTTCTTTTACCAAAATCCGAGGTGAAGCACAAAGGATATCTGTTTATTAAAGAACCTGAGTTATTTAATCCCTGTGCGTAATTCCTGACAAGTTAACTTGCTTATTTATCTGCCGACCAACTCACAAATCCCTATGATTTACGAAGTAAACTAGAACGTTGGACACCTGACCCTAGTGTAACCGGGTTTCTGAGTGTATCTCTCCTTACTAAGCCTACGATTTTTTCCTACAGTTCGCGATCGCACTCCGACGCCTATAAACCGGGGTTTTTAATTGCAGTAAATGATGAGAACCAAGTATTTTTCTTAAAAAACTACGTTTCTAGCCCCAACCGGCCGTAAGTCCTGGTAAAATTTCTTGTAATGCTGCCAAAAAAGTGAAATGCATACCCAGCTACCTTCAGCGCAAAGGTGCGCTTACCCTAAATTCTGGCCATTCAGTTGAGGCCAGCAGCCCCGATGAAACTGGTTGTGGCGCCTTAGGTGCTGTCACCCCAAGCAAAAGGAACGAAACTGCCATCAAGCCGCCGTACAAGGCAGCCGATCGCTTGCGAGTTCCAAGTCCCACCCATTGAGGATTTAGCAGACCCAGACAAAAAGCCGGTGTGGAAAACATGAAAGTTAATACAAACAAGCTGGACATCACGCACCTCCGACTACCGAATTGCAGCGATTAATTACTTTTATCTCCAATTAATAGCTCAAAAATCCGCTTAAAAAAGTTGCAATTTTAGGATTTATAACTTGAGAATTATTGCTGTTTATCAAACAATAATAAAATTTTAAAAATCTCTTACTTTAGGTAGTTGTTAAAAAAATAAGAGCTTTCTAGACACTCCAAAAAATTAGCTTAAAATAAACACTAAATTCCTTAATCAAAATATGAAAGTCCGCTTTAATGTAGTACGCCAAAATCAAAACGAGGCTCCCCGGGTTCACACTTACACCCTAGACGTGGAAGAGAGCAATACCATCCTCGACTGCCTCAACAGTATTAAGTGGGAACACGACGGCACTTTAGCTTTTCGCAAAAATTGTCGCAATACAATTTGCGGCAGTTGTTCTATGCGAATTAACGGTCGATCGGCATTAGCTTGCAAAGAAAATGTAGCCAGCGAACTCGCAAGACTGCGAAAAATAGCTGATTCCAGCTCAGCAGAAATGCCTACCGATTTCATCCCAGAAATCACCGTCGCCCCAATGGGAAATATGCCGGTTATTAAAGATTTGGTTGTTGACATGACCAGTTTTTGGGACAACCTAGAAGCAGTTGAACCCTATGTCAGCACCGCCTCGCGAGCAATTCCAGAACGCGAATTTCTGCAAACTCCAGAAGAGCGATCGAAACTCGACCAAACCGGCAACTGCATCCTCTGCGGCGCGTGCTATTCTGAGTGCAACGCCCGCGAAGTCAACCCGGAATTTGTCGGCCCCCACGCCCTCGCCAAAGCTTACCGCACGATCGCCGACTCCCGCGACAGCGAAACCGAAAATCGACTGGAGAAATACAACGAAGGCACCGCAGGCGTCTGGGGATGCACCCGCTGTTACTACTGCAACTCGGTTTGTCCGATGGAAGTCGCGCCGATGGATCAAATTGGTAAGATTAAACAAGAGATTCTCGATCGCAAAGACGACCAAGCCAGTCGATCGATCCGTCACCGCAAAGTCTTAATCGATCTCGTCAAAGAAGGCGGCTGGATAGATGAGCGGAAATTTGGCATCGAAGTAGTAGGAAACTACTTCCGCGACGTTAAAGGTCTGCTGAGTCTGGGCCCGTTGGGTTTGAGAATGATCGCTCGCGGCAAGTTCCCGCTGTTTTTTGAGCCTTCCGAAGGTACTGAAACCGTGCGAAATCTGATCGAATCGGTTCAAAGTTTAGAAAAGTCAGCAGATTAGCGATCGGCTGTCATTTTCCTGGTAAATTACAAGTTGTGCGATCGCAAAGCTTCCCCAAAATCATCACTCAAAACTCGAAACTTAAAACTTTTAAATGACTGCTCAAACTCCTCCATCCCCAAAACCGACAACCCCAAATACCCCAAAACCAGAACCAGCCTTTGGGTGGAATGCCTACGCCGAACAAATCAACGGACGATTTGCGATGGTGGGGTTCGTGGGACTTTTGCTGCTAGAATTCTTCACCCGTCAGGATTTTTTCACCTGGCTGGGTCTGCGTTAAATTAATCTGAATTAAGCAAAAAAGGAAGCTGAAAAATTATTGAGATTTCAGCTTCCTTTCTATTTTTAAGAGTTATTTAAAATACAGATTCTAAATTTATAGATGCAGGATTATAACATTTATAGTTGCATACAAACATATGAATTTACCAAAGTTGATCGCAGTTGCTTGTAGTGCGATCGTCCTTGAATTATAGGGACACGGCAATGCCGTGCCCTGACTGCCAAGTTTCGTTCCAACTAATTTCCAGTTGTTTCACGGACGGTCAAACTGTACTTGCCTCTACCTTTTGGAGGCGGATCGTAAGCATTGACAATGACGCGATAGCGACCATTCGCAGACAAGGTAACAGAAATCTCTGAATTGGAATTTTGCTGCGTTGCATCATCATTTTCTCCAAGTAGCTCGCCCTGGGAGTTGAAAATAGCGAGATAAGTATCAAACTCGGTACTTTCTACGGTAATAATCACTTTCTGACCCTGAGTGCCTTCAAAGGTATACTCGTCGTACAAACTGCTGTCTGAGGGCAGTACAGAAGACTTAGCAGGGCTGAGTTCTCCGTTTTGCTCTAAAATGATTTTAGATGAACCCGCATCAGGACTCCGCGGAGGTTCTACAGTAGGGCTCTGAGTTGGCGAACTTTGTGGTGATGGCGACGGGTTGGGACTTGCTTGAGCTAAAACACCCTTTTCAGCAGGCTTCGCATCAGTTAAATTTTGAGGAAATTCTGCTGAAATGAGGGTGGAACTACTGTTAGCAACTCCACCTAAATTTGAAACTGGCGGCGAGACAGTCGCTTTGCCAGAAAAAGTAGCTACCAGAGCAATTGGCGCGATCGCCCACAATCTAACTTGACGCATGAATTACCTCGGTTTGCAACGAAGAAGGAAGTTCGGCAACGGATTCGCTCGACGGATTTAACGGATGGAAGAAGGAAGTTCGGCAACGAGCAATGTACGGATTTAACGGATGGAAGGAAGCAGGAAAAATAATTCGACCAATTCCCAATTAGCCATTACCAATTACCAATTCCCAATTAGCCATTACCAATTCCCAATTACCCATTTTCACCGGACTGTTAGAGTGTAACGACCCCGACCCGAAGCATCGTAAGCATTGACAATTACGCGATAGCGACCCGTAGCGGGCAAAGTAACGGTCAGAAACGCATTTTTAGTCGAATCGCTCTCATCGTCATTTTCTGCCACTAATCGGCCGTTAGGGTCAAAGATAGCCACATAGGGATCGAAATCTGTACTTTCGAGGGAAATGGCTACAGACTGACCCGATCGACCTTCAAAAGTATACTCTCGATACAGACTGTTGTCAGACGGCAATACTGGGCCTCCTGCGACTAAAGCGCCTTCTTCTTGCAAAATCGCCCGAGAAGGCGCGGTAGGAGCACTCGCTTTCAGTTCTAACGTATAAGCCCCTGACTGCTTAGCTTGGTAGGAATTTGCCACTAACGTGTAAGTCCCGTCTGCTGGCAACCTGACTGTAATTCTGGCGTCTTTACTGCCGGCCCCGTCATCGTCTTGTGCGATTTCGCGCTGGTTGGGCCCGAGCAAAATTAAATAAGGGTCAATTTCTTGACTTTTCATTTCTATGGTGATTTGCTGGCCCGCTTTTCCCTCAAACGAGTAGAGGTCAAAAAAGCTGTTGTCTGTGGGCAGAACGCTAGACTTCTCGGTGAGGAGGCCGCTAACGGCGGGCCCGTTTAACGCAACTTTTTGAGGTGATTTGTTGCCACCAAAGGGCGATCGGGCTTGAGCCACGCGGGGAGCCCGCCCTTCTCGCACCGCTGTCAGGAAAGCGGGTAATTTGTCTGCGGAAATTGCAAAACCGATACCGATATTACCTCCACCCCGACCGCGAGTAAAAATAGAAGTATTGACGCCGATTAATTCTCCTGAACTGTTTAGCAGCGGGCCTCCTGAATTGCCGGGATTGATGGCGGCGTCGGTTTGAATTAAGCCCCGCTGCTGGTCGATGCGACTGACGATTCCGACTGTAAAAGTACCTTGAAATTGACCGAAGGGATTGCCGATCGCAAATGCTTGTTGCCCGACTTTCACCGAACCTGGACGGGCTACAGGAATAGTGGGCAAATTGTTTTGACCGCGAATCTTAACCACGGCTAAGTCTAGACCTTCTTCGCCGAATCCGATGACATCGGCGACAAGTTTTCTGCCGTCTGACAAAATGATATTGACGGTACCGCCTGCCGAAACAACGTGGGCGTTCGTTAACACCATGCCGTCGGGGCTGATAATTGTGCCACTGCCGTTAGATTTATCTGTATCGACTGTAACAACCGCCGGACTAGCCTTTTCGTAGACTCGAATATTGGTTTGTTCTTCGACAGTTTGGGCGATCGCACCCTGGGAATGCACCGAGTTAAATTCCGTTAAATCTGTTGATTGCCGCACAGGGGATGTCGTAACAACCGCACTGGCGCTGGCTGCAACCCCAACCGTTAAAATTCCCGATACTGCTAAACTTAGAAGTTTGAAATTCATGGCGATCGATTTAGTATTTAGCGATCGGTAGCTAGGAATTAGGTTTTGTGGCTAACCCCTAACTACCTTCTATAATTATTTTAGGACGTGCACCACGGTAGTGACATTCCTCACGCCGGTTCTCCTATTCGGGAATCTGAATCAGCAGCTAAATACTTAAAATTAGCTTGTCGTACCGCAGCATCCTCATTGCCGTAGAAAAAAGACAGCAAAGCAAAACGCTGGCCGCTAATCACCGGCGTCGCTTCATGCAGCAAAGAACACGAAAAAATAATCGCCGTGCCACAATCCCCTTTATAACCGTGTGGCGCGTACTCTGGAAACCGTAAAAATCCCCCCGTGTACTCTCCCACATTCAAGTTTAGCGTCATCGCAAACCTGCGGTGCAGGGTAGCTTTGCTAGTGTTGTCGCGGTGTGGGCGAAAATAACCGCCGCTGTCAGCATCGTAACAACCTATCAAGTACCGTTCAAACCTGGTAATTGTAAACTGAAAAGCTTTTTCTACTTCCGGCCGCACCCGGCGCAAAATAATCGAATTCAATCGCTGCTGTAACTTCGGGTCTTCAATAAAGAAATCTCGGCGCTTCTTAAAAGTGTCGTCGTGCAAGCCAACTGTTTTCCCGCCTATTTGCCTCATAAAGCCCGAAGGACTGCCACCGTGAGTTTTGTACATATCGATTAAACTGCGGCAAGATGCTTTGTCCAAAACATTAGGAATTACCAACACCGGGGCGTGAGGAGTTGCCGGTCGCCCTTCCTCAATCGGGGGCAAAGTTTTGAGAAAATCTAATACTTGCTGGGCGTGTTGGTGCGGTTCGCCCATCGGCAAAATATTAATTACCTGAAGGTTTTCGTTGAGTACAAAAGTTTGGGGTGAATAGTGAACTCCGGCAACTCCATTTTCTTCGACCTCTCGGAAAACACCATACTGCTGACTGACTTTTTTGTCTAAGTCCCAGAAAAATATGAATGACGGAGCAATTGTTGTTGGTCTGTTTTGTTCTTTGTCTGCTGGGTCAACGCTCACTCCGAACCTGGGTACTTGCAAGCTTTGGAATTCTTCTGAAAGCTCTTGAAAGCTTTTGAGGATAACTTGGATTTGTTCAAAAGCTGCACTGGCAAAGAAAAACAGCACGACTCGCCGGCCGCCAACAGTCGGGAAATGAAATAAGGGGTTATTTGTAGAAGGAACGGAAAACCAGGGAGCCGGATCTCCTATTTCGAGTAATGGCATCTTGCTGATTTAAGATTTGGGATTTTATATTTAGATTATTATGCTGTCGATTAGTTCCACAGGTTCGGTAGGCCAATCGATTTTAGATTTTAGATTTTAGATTTTAGATTTTAGATTTTAGAATTGACTTGCGCGAAATAAATTCGGGGGGAAGTTTCTCGGATACAGGTTTTTTATTTCTGGACGGATGAATCACGTGGCGGGTATCCTGGATGCTTGATTGTCAAAATAACTTTGAAAAAGATTAGCTTTTCTTTGTGTATATCTCCGTTGGTCTGGGTTTTCACCCTCGCAATTTACAGTCTTTTTAATCACTTTCATATCTGAGAATAAGTAGATGGGCATCAATAAACGCAACTTATTTTTTCGCCGGCTGGCACGATAAAAGTTTAGTTTCACCCATCTACTTAGTGTTTGCCTATTTGTCGAAACTGGGGGAATTATCGGGTTGGTCTTCCGGGTATTCTACAGGTCGATACTCCACGTAGTCTGACGGCGGTGCTTCCACGTCGCGGTTGCTGGGGCGAGACCTGGATGATTCCGTAGGACGGGGTTTTTTGGTTCTCGGCGGCGTATCGGAACTGCGGTTTTCCGAAGCAGGGGGGCGACTGCTGCGGCTGCGGGTCGGTCTTTCTTCGGGGTTGTCTGAAACGTCCCAGTTGTCCGACTCTTGGGCAGGCGGGGCTTCTGGGCGAGAGGGACGTTTGCGCGAGGATCGATCGGGCGAGTCGGGCCGTCCGGTGTTAACGCTGCCGTTGCGATTCGAGGGGCGGCGGCGGGGTTCGTCGTCGTAGGCTTCCCGAGAGGAACGGTAGTCTTGGCTGCCTCTGATGCGGGGACGCTGCGGATAGTCTTCCTCTGGTTCTAGCTGCTCCATTTCGGCATCGTAGCCGTCGTAACCGTAAGCGTTGCTGACAGGTCGGTCTTCATCTACGTATTGGGCGCGACTTTTGGCTTGGGCTGTGGTCGCTCCTCGCAGCTTAATGCTTTCTGTTGCAAAAAATATGGCGGTACCGCTGAGCAGAAATTGACCGAATGCCAGAATTGGGTCAAGCCGCCACCCTTGAAATAACAGAATACCGCCGCACAGCAGGCCCACTGCTGCAAAAAAAATATCGTGGTCTCGGGCTAGTTTGGGACGCCACGATCGCAGAAAATACAGTCCTGCCCCTGCTACTGCTAGGATGATCCCTAACAGGCTGCTCCAGTTCAATCCTAAATTGACCATTAGCCTATCTCCTATGTCTTTCCTATGTTAGCGAGTTAGATTTTACATCTATCATTAAGTCTGTCAGCCCGACTGTGCTTTCTGGGGCAGCGTCCGGTCAGGGTTTCAGCTTGGGAAGTGAGTATAATAATGAGTTTAACGGGAAAAAACCTCAGCTTGGCAGTCAACTGAAGGTTTTGCCTTGACAGTTGCTGGCAGCCGAGGTTTCTCGGATCGGGGAAATGCCCGACTTGTAGCCCAATATTGACTTACAGCGCCGGACTTAGAAACCCGCTGACTTTTTAGGTGCGCTTGATTTTGTCTTTTTGGCTGATGAAGATCAGGGCGATCGTTGCTGGAATCACTACCACTGTCACGCCCACCAGCAGGCTGTACAAAAAGTTCGCAAGAGAAGGAGTCATAGATTCAAAGCCTTTGTTACAACAATTTGATTTTTATTAATTTTATACTTTCGATCGCACCTGTGAAACGGTTAAAATTATGAATAGCAGACTTAACAAAACTTAAAATTTCGAGATAAGACCCATGACTGGTATTACCGTTGCAAGTTGGATTCTGGGCTCTGTCCTAGTCGTGATGACTTTGCTGTTTATTTTTCGGATCGTTCTGACTTGGTATCCCGAGGTGAACCTGAGCAAGTTGCCGTTGAGTCTGATTGCTTGGCCGACGGAACCTTTTTTAGCCGTAACTAGAAAGATTGTACCGCCCATCGGCGGGGTGGACATTACGCCGATTATTTGGGTGGGTATCTGTAGCTTGCTGCGAGAAATGATTCTCGGTCAGCAAGGGCTACTGACAATGATGATGTAGGAGTCAGCGGGCATGGGGCATGGGGCATGGGGCATGGGGCATGGGGCATGGGGCATCGGGCATGGGGCATGGGGCATGGGGCATGGGGCATGGGGCAGGGGTTAGTTGCCAACTGACAACTGACAACTGCCAACTGACAACTGCCAACTGCCAACTGCCAACTGACTAATGACTATTTTGGTTCAAGAACTGTTCGACGAAATTAGTGTAAACTTCGCCACTGAGAAACTCGGGGGAATCCAGGATTTTTTGGTGGAAGCCCAGGGTGGTGGGAACGCCGGTGATGGCGCATTCCCGCAATGCCCGTTTCATCCTGCGGATGGCTGTCGGTCGATCGCGCCCCCATACAATTACTTTACCGATTAAAGAATCGTAGTAAGCCGGTATTTCGTAATCGGTGTAAACGTGAGAGTCCATACGCACGCCGGGGCCACCGGGAGGCAAATAACCGCTGATTATGCCGGGGTGAGGGCGGAAGTTGCGATCGGGGTCTTCAGCATTGATGCGGCACTCGATCGCGTGGCCGTTGAGAACTACTTGGTTTTGCTTGATTTGCAGTTTTTCTCCTTGGGCGATGCGGATTTGTTCGGCTATCAAGTCGAGGCCTGTAATCATCTCGGTGACGGGATGTTCCACTTGGATGCGGGTGTTCATTTCCATGAAGTAGAACTTGCCCGATTTGTCAAGCAGAAATTCGACAGTGCCCGCACCCGTGTAGTTGATGGATTTGGCTGCGGCAATGGCAGCGTGACCCATTTGATCTCGCAGTTTCTGGCTGAGGGCGGGGCTGGGGGCTTCTTCGAGGAGTTTTTGGTGCCGCCGCTGAATCGAACAATCTCTCTCGCCGAGATGGATGACGTTACCGTAGTTGTCGGCGAGGATTTGGATTTCGATGTGCCGGGGTTTTTCGATGAATTTTTCCAGGTAAAGTCCGGGGTTGCCGAAGGCTGCGTCGGCTTCGCCTTGGGCTGCTGAGAATAGTTTGGGGAGTTCGGATGCTTCTTTGACTAGCCTCATGCCGCGGCCTCCACCGCCGGCGGTGGCTTTGATCATCACAGGATAGCCGATGTCGCGGGCGATCGACAAAGCTTCGCGATCGTCCGCCAGCAATCCCTCGCTACCGGGAACTGTGGGGACTTTCACCCGCTGCATCGTTTCTTTGGCGGTGGATTTGTCGCCCATCGCCCGCATCGCGGCAGGAGAAGGGCCGATGAAGGTAATTTGATGGTCGGCGCAGATTTCGGCAAATCGGGCGTTTTCGGCGAGGAAGCCGTAACCGGGGTGAATGGCTGCGGCGTTGCGTGTCAGGGCAGCCGCGATGATGTTGGGGATGTTTAAATAGCTTTTGCTGCTGGTGGGGGGGCCGATGCAAACGGCTTCGTCTGCCAACTGGACGTGCAAGGCGTGTTTATCTACGGTGGAGTGTACGGCGACCGTGGCAATCCCCATTTCCTCGCAGGTCCGCAATATGCGGAGAGCTATTTCTCCCCGATTAGCGATTAAAATTTTCGAGAACCCCATCTTCGCTGCTTAATTCACTCAATATTCTGTACAATAATGCCTTTCGGTATGTTCTGGATAATCGTTTTCCAGAAATTGTTCACAAAAATTTATTTTACATTTTGCTGGTAGTGGTGCTATGATTGTAAATCGGCGGTCTCAAAGGGCAAGTCACAAGTTAAATGTCAGGAACCTCAACCTGTAAATCTTTAACTCGTAACGCAAAAATCCCGGAGATTGCCAGAAAGAGCGGATGTGGCGGAATTGGTATACGCGCACGCTTGAGGTGCGTGTGGCAATATGTCCTTGCGAGTTCGAGTCTCGCCATCCGCATGGAATATATAAAACAACTGTTGACAGTTTTTGCTGTTGGCAGTTGTTTTATATTGAGTGGTTTTTCTAGAAATTCGATCGAGTTTTAGATGGGATTCTCGAAAACTCGATCGAACTAAGCATTCTTTAACTGTCGATCGACAATTGTGTTTGTATGGGCACGCTGAGTTCATTTACGCACAGCGCATTTACAAAAACAATTGTATGTGGGACTGCGGGCATTAAGCGACGCAGTGTATTCAAGTAAGCTTCGGCATCAGGGCGACGAGTAAAACGGGCGACTGTTAACTGCTGACAGTTCGGGAGTTGGCGAATTATACACCAAGGTTTAAGTCGATCGCGATAAGTGAGTTCTTTTGGTATCATAGGAAAATCCTTTCCACGAAAGTGGATGGTTAGAGAGGCGATTGCCCTTGATTTATCAGGTCTGAGGGCAATCGTCTTTGTGATTACAAATATTAAACGATAGATACTTATCGTTTGTCAAGTAGAATGGGGTTAGTTAGGTTCCGAATCCGAGAGTTGGCTGACGAAAAAGGATGGACGCTAAAGGATGTTGCCGATCGATCCGAGGTTCCGTACAGCACAGTCAGGCACTATGCTCGATCCGAAGGACTAGCAACGGTTGATATCACATCCATTCAAAAGATAGCTCGCACCCTCGATGTTTTGATTGAGGAGTTGATGGAAGTTGTTAAAGAATAATAATGAGAATGGTGTTGGATAGTGCCACAATATTTTGGGGAGGCTAATCAGAAAGAAATCCGTCAATATGCAGAAATTATCGCCATGACGGATGATGTGTATACAATAGCTAATTATCTAGAGATTTCTGAACAAATTATCCGCCAAGTAAAAGAACACATATTTATCAAGGAACACGAGCTTGACATTCCCAATGATGAGACAAATACTATTAGTCATGTCCGAGGTAATTTTACACCCGATGGTGAGATTGCTGATTTATGGATAAGTGCAAAAAATGGTGAGCTACAACCGAGAGAACTTAGCAAGTTTAAACGGTTGATAGCCCATGAGTATATAGAGCAAGCACTAATGGCCGATGGACTTCCTTATCGATCGCCTAAAGCTTGGATAGAGCATCCCATGTATGGTTTTGGCAACTGGCCAACCCCGGATAATTTCGGAGCACACGATATAGCTCCTCATACCAGCCAGCCCAATCCATTTTCCCACTGGGTTAACATAATAGGTAAGTCAGCGGAAGGACTGATGCTTGCGGACAACCTCTCGAATCTTGATGAGTTGCTTGAAGCTATTAGAGAAAAAATATGACTGCGAAAACAATTACCGACACTGCACTAGAGCGAATTTTAGCAATTAAATGGGAGCCAGACGATAGTCGCGTTAACTCTCACATTGCCCTTTTGCGAGAATACTTGAGACGTGCTGCGCTGTGGGCCAAGGCTTTAGATTGTACGGATGAATGGCCGTTTTTTGATGTGGCTGCTCATATTGATTCTCTAGATGCCGATGAAACTAAGGTTAAAGTGCTTAAGACTCATTTCACAGAGACACCGTTTTATGTGGCGGGTATTATTGAGAAAACCTGCGAGTGGTTCCTTCATTGGGATAGCGCGAAAAATTCACCAAAAGTCAGTGAATTTACTCTACCTGAACCCTACGAACCGCTAATCCTAATGTATGAACGCGGTGGCATATTCTCTATGGAACATGGATTTTTTGATTTTGCAGTTGGGGGTTTTCCTAGAGGTAAATGGCAGAAATACGACCAAATCATGCCTTTGTTGAAACTAGATGCGAGAACTTTAGATCGACTAGATATTGATTCGGGCGATGGGTTGAATGCAATTAACCCGAAAGCAGAGGGAGATTACACATCAATAGAGCGAGGTTGATTTTCGGAAATAGGTAAACTTGTCTGCGCCGATGATGGTTTTAACACTTTACGAGCAATCAGCCAAGCAACTCCTCCCAAGACTCCACCGCCTAAGCAACTAACTATAATAGAACTAAAGAAGGGATGAAGTTTCTTTGTTTTTGTAGCCCCGGTTTCAACCGCCGGGTTTCTACACAAAAGAAGTACAATAATTATGGCAAAATAAGAATTACTCATTTAATCGATCGCCCTTATCCCAATGACTACCGTTACCCAAGCAGAAATTGAACAGTATCGCTCCCAATTACAAGAATATCCCGATGCTCTAAAAGATCTTGATGTACTTGAAGAGTGTGAAGGCGATTTAGAATATGCAGCCGAAACCTTAGCAATTAAGTCAGGAGAATTAGACAACGATCTAGATGCAAGAAACCCAAATGAGCCTAGCTTGTTAGAAAAAGCAGCCGATAAATTACGTCCTCATATTTGTACGCAAGCCTTTAAAGACGTATTGAGTCAAGGTTTTGCTGTTGCATTGGGTTCGCTAATAACTGCTGGCGTTTACCCAGGAGTACCATTAACACTGGTACTTATTTACATAAGCACGAAAAATTTGGACAATTTTTGTCAGGATTGCTAAACGCCGATCGCAGTGAAGCCAGCCCAGTAATGAGGATCAGCAAAAGGAAACGGCTTGCGGTTCAGTGCGCCATCCAGAGGAGCATTAACAAAGCGTGTGCGTTCTTTTTTGGGCAACAGTTTAAATGTTCGATCAATTTGCGGTTTGAGGCATTTTAATAATGCTTCAAGCCCCTCTGAGGTCAGATTCCGCAGCCATTGTTGTGCCTCATTGAGAGCAGTAACCGTTGATAGAGTTTCTAGGTTTTCATAGAACCGAATCAGTAACAAAGTGCTGGCGAGTTCATCCACTTTCCAAAGGGTACTTACCATACTAGGGCTACCTGCCAAGAGAAAGCCAAAAGGTAAGCCGATATATTCATCGCTAGTTTTGGATTCTGTCAATCCAGTTTCGCAGGCGGAGAGAGTGACAAGACGACATTGATTTAGGTCAAGATTAAAGATTTCCAACAGTGTCAAACGTTCTTTATTGGCGAATACCAGGGATGATTCCAAAGGCGAGTCAGGCTCGAACTTGCCGTGACAACCGAAATGGGCGCAGTTGGCAAAGCTGAGTTTCGCCTTGAGAATTGCGTTCTTATTAGCATCATCTTTTGCCAAGAAATCATTAGACTTGAATTTGTGACGGATGTTAGCGGCTTGCAGTTCAAGTAAGTAGCGGTCTTTGGTAGGATTGGCAATAGCAAATAGGTGAGAGAAATTAGGGCGTTGTCGCTGTTTCGCCTGTTGCAGTAGTTGGCAACTGGGGGCATAGCTGACTCCACCAGGGAATAAGTCGAGAAGGCACGATTCTGATTTGGACAGGGATACAGTGATAGAAGAATCGATTTCATCGGTGCATCCGCTTTCAAAATCCCTTTCGTGGGAGATTGGCAACGCATGAAGGGGGAAAAGATGCAGGAAGCGATGGGGAATTAAAATCAGTCGATCGCACGGTTTCGGAATATTCTTTAAAATCTCATCAAGATGCAAAATCTCAGCTAGGTTTTGGAGGCGGGAGGCTAGTTTTTGCTTCCATTGGGGTTTTATCTCTTTGTACTCTTTCCGATACTCGTTATCCCAATTTACCAAGGCTTGAAAGTCTGCTGTTGAAGATTGCCAGATTATTGGTGTTGGGGATTGCGGGGTGATGATGAAAGTTAGAAATTTCTCGCCTATGATGTACCACTCAAGAATAGCAGTGTTTTCACCTGTCAGAGTTTGAATGTCTTTGTAGAGGATGGGCTTAACTTTTTGGGTGAGGCTAAAATCAGGATCAATTGATGTAATTTCATGAGCAATCAATTCATCGAGTTGTTTACGCAATTTGGTGAGATGAGTAGAATCGCGGCTAGTGGTTAGGCTGTCGATTTTGAGGCTGCCTTCTCCCAATATTCTGGCACCATTACTGTGACGGTTTATCTGTTCGATTTCCAGTTGTCGCTGTTCGGCCTCAATTTCTCGACCGAGGCGCGACAATTCGTTGAGAACAGTTTCGGGGATATTGCCTTTAGGTTTGATGTCACGGTTGGCAAAGAGTTCTACAAGGTTGCGGGCTTTGCTGCGTTCGACGTATTCTATCGCTTCGGTGTAGCGTTGCAGTTCGATGCAAACTTCTACTATGCCCAGATAGAGTTGATTCCATTCTTCGGCTAATTTCTGTTTGGTTTCATCCCCAGATTGAATCTCACTCCGTAAAAATTCTACTGTTTCAATCGCTGGGGCATAGGTATCATAAGCGAGTTGCCATTGCTGGTTACTTCGGTAAAGATTACCTAAATTAGATAAAGTCTCTGTATGTCCTTGTGGGAAAGCCTCGCGACTTCTAATAGTTAAAGCATTGTGATAAAGTGCGATCGCATTTTCGATATTCTCTGCTTTCTCTCCCCTGATTCTGGAATAGTAGGCTTCTCCCAGATTATTTTGCGTCATAGCCCAATTTTCGGGAAAGGCATCGGGGGTGTAGATGGTTAATGCCTTGTTGTAAGATGCGATAGCCATTTCGATATTCTCTGCTTTCTCTCCCCTGATTCTGTCACCGTAGGCTGTTGCCAGATTATTTTGCGTGCCTGCCCAATATTCGGGAAAAGCATCGCGGGTGAGGACGGTTAATGCCTTGTTGTAAGATGCGATCGCCAGTTCGATATTCTCAACTTTCTCTCCCATGATTCTGTTACGGTAGGCTTCTCCCAGATTATTTTGCGTCTGGGCCCATTTTTCGGGAAAGGCATCGGGGATGGAGACGGTTAATGCCTTGTTGTAAGATGCGATCGCGCTTTCGATATTCTGAGCTTTCTCTCCCCTGATTCTGTTACTGTAGGCATTTGCCAGATTATTTTGCGTCATAGCCCAAGATTCGGGAAAGGCTTCGCGGGTGCGGACTGTTAATGCCTTGTTGTAAGATGCGATCGCAACTTCGATATTCTGTGCTTTGTCTCCCCTGATTCTGTTACAGTAGGCAGCCGCCAGATTATTTTGCGTCAGGGCCCAATCTTGGGGAAAGGCATCGCGGGTGTAGACGGTTAATGCAGCAGTGTATGATTCGATCGCCCGTTCGATATTCTGAGCTTTCTCTCCGCTGATTCTGTCACTGTAGGCTGTTGCCAGATTATTTTGCGTCAGGGCCCAATCTTGGGGAAAGGCATCGCGGGTGTAGACGGTTAATGCAGCAGTGTATGA
>NZ_JAUBPI010000042.1:21418-55501 GCF_036700645.1 Microcoleus sp. S36b_A4
TTCGATCGCCCGTTCGATATTCTGAGCTTTCTCTCCCCTGATTCTGTTACGGTAGGCAATTGCCAGATTATTTTGCGTCAGGGCCCAATTTTCGGGAAAGGCATCGCGGGTGTAGACGGATAATGCACCAGTATATGATGCGATCGCAACTTCGATATTCTGAGCTTTCTCTCCCCTGATCCTGGAATAGTAGGCTTCTCCCAGATTATTTTGCGTCATAGCCCAATCTTGAGGAAAAGCATCGCGGGTGTAGACGGATAATGCCTTGTTGTAAGATGCCATCGCCTGTTCGATATTCTGAGCTTTCTCTCCCCTGATTCTCTTAGCGTAGGCTGTTGCCAGATTATTTTGCGTCGCTGCCCAATTTTCGCTTCCCGGTTCCGAATTCTTTAAAACTATTTGATAACCAGTAATTGCAATTTCAATATTATTCGCTCTTTTCCCCAGAGGAAATTCACTAATATCAATACTCAAATTTGCAATGTAGGGAAGAATTGACTCAATTGCTTCTGGATGTTCGACAATTAAATTCTGGGTCACTTGCTGTAAAATCTCGGCAAAACGGTCATTGAGGAGATGTTGCCGTTGAGCGAGCATGGAATAAATTACTTTAATATTGAGCTTGCTATCTGCTTCTGCTTGCAATAATTCTCGGATAAACTTTTCATACTCTTGGGGATTTTCACCTTCAGAGCGATCGCTATCTCCCTCATCATTCATCCCCAAGAATTGCCCTAGCTGACTGGCCAAATTCCGTAAAAAATTAGCGTAATTTTCCTCTCCTTCCTCTGCCAGGTTTTCTGCTACTACCTCGCAAAATTGCAGAAACCCCGAATCTACCAATTCTAAGTTAGCCTGTAAAATCTGCGGTTCCTCACCGTTGGGGCAATTCAGGAGTGTCTCAATCAATTGCAGATAAGCTTGGGCGCGGGTTTCTTCCATTGTGGGGAGTTGTCAGTAACACCGATGTTTATTTTATCACGATTGGTGGTTTGGCGGTTGACGCTCCCCCGTATCAATTTCTACCCCATCCCGAACAAGTAATCGAAATTACCGTCTCCCACAGAGTTTTTAAGCGTATTGATAATTTTCCTTGTATTATCGTGAGGCCCTTCAATATAACAAGGTTTTCCATTGCGACCGAATTTCAAGCCAATTTCGCTGGTTGATTCTCCTAAATGAGCCTTCGACTGCTCGAAATCGCGATGCGGTTCAAAGCCTAATGTTTTGGCATAGGCGATCGCACCCCAAACCAGGGCTTGTGCTTGCTCTAAACTAATCTCCTCGTACTCTTGCATAAACTGCGAGTAACAAAGCTGAACGAAATTTTTATATTGGCTATCGTTGAAGTTACGTGGCGACATGGTATCCTTAACTCCCAAACACCAGTAGTCGATCAAATAAGAGGCTGCAACAAAACGATTGTATCCCTTGGAACGGGTAACCACCACTAAACCCAAACCGCTCGTTTCAGAGGTTTCATTCCCCAACAATACCTTCGCAAAATTTACATCCACGAGACATTGAGCAACGGGCAATAACTCTCCTTTTTCGGCGCTAGCGAGGGCTGTTTGTTCTGCATGAGCTTGAATAAAGGTACTGACTTCGGATGCTTTCAATCCTAACTTCCGGGCAATTTGTTTGGGCGTTAATTGGCGATCGCGCAGGTTGAGAATTTCTTGTTCTTGTTCGGGCTGCATGGTTTTTCTATTGCCGTCAGGGCTGGGTTTGATCTGAGTCGATCATTGTACCGCGTTTTTGCGACCAACTTCCTAACATTGCAAAGATTGAGGAAAAAACCCGGTTTCTTTGATGGTGCGATCGCCCAGAAACCTCGGTTAGCCCGATAGTCCGCCAGGGGTTGAAACCCCTGTCTCATAGCGAAAGTCCTCTGAAGAGGACTAAAGAGTTTTTCATTTTTATCTCGAATTTTCAGTCGGTTTCAACCGAATTTCGCTATTAGCCAGGGGTTTCAACCCTTGGCGGATGTGGGTGATACAACTTTACTTTATACTTCGTGTAAAATCCGACTATTCAAACGCTCATATTCATCCTCTAGTAGCCACATTTTAGCAGATTCGTAATTGTCAGTGGTAAAGATAACTTTATAGTTTTGTGCCGGGTTATGGACGCAAAATTTTCCTGAAATTTCCTTTACTAACATCAGGATATAAGGAGGAGATATCAGAGTATCCGCCCAGATTTCCGCAAACTCCCACTCAGTCTCTTGCTCTGATTCTTGACTAATTTTAGTAGCTTGTGCGAGGTATGACATGGTATTTACCTGTAGTTTTTTTAATCTTTATTTCACCGTAATTTAGTGGTAGCCGAGTACCGTCTGCTTTCAGTATATAACCAATTGGTTCTGAAAAGTACAATCCATAGCGTTCATAATTGTCCTCTACATCGTCCTCTCCTGTGCGTTCCCCTCTTAGCTTAATTTCTGCGGCCACTCTTTCCATTGTTTCTCTATCATTAAAGAGATGGACGATTCCTTCGCTTTCAAATTCACTTTGGGCTTTTTGGGTTCCGGGGAGATGTTTATCAATGAGACTGGTTCGAGTTTCTAGAGTAATTTCATGGTCAATTCCACTCATAACTCTATTCTATCTTAATTATATACCATTCATCGATGAATTTAGTTTAGTCTTGGAACCACGGGTGGCCAGAAACCGGGTTTTTGCGACAGACTTGGTGACAGTGCAAAGATTTGGAAACAACCCGGTTTCTTTGATGGTGGGCGGGTGTAAAAACCTAATTTTGCGCTAATTCCGGCGGCCGCCCCATCAAGCCTGTCATCAAGCGCAAGGCTAAAAACCTCACTGGGGGAATTGTCCGTAAACACCACAATCCAAAGCGGCGAAATGCTACAATTGGCAGCCAAGTATTAGAAAATAATCTGTCTAGAAAATCGGTAAATCCTAACACGATTAAATTCTCTTTTTTCCGCCAGTTGTGATACCCTTTCAATACTCGCAAATCGCCGATGTCTTCGCCTTTTTGGTGCGCTTGCTGCAAGATTTGGGCGATCGCCCCTGCGTCTCGAATACCCATATTTAATCCCTGGCCGCCCACGGGATGGCAGCAGTGGGCGGCGTCGCCAATTAGTGCTAATCTGGGCAAAACGTAGCGATCGCTCTGCATTAACTGCACCGGAAACAAAAAGCGATCGCTCTCCAATTCCAAACGCCCCAAAAGCCCGCCCGTGCGCTGTTCCAACAAAGTCAAAAACTCTGTTTTATCCATTTGCTGCAAAGCTTTTGCTTCCGCGTGCGGTGCTGTCCAAACTACTTGACAGCGGTTCCCAGGTAATGGTAAAACTCCCATCGGGCCGCTCGGCCAAAAGCGCTCAAAAGCGATATCATTGTGCGGTTTTTCTGCTTTAATAGTGATAGCAACGCAGGATTGCCAGTATTTCCAGCCGCGAGTGCTGATGTTGGCTTCGGTGCGGATGCGCGATCGCGAACCGTCGGCGGCGACTAATAATTTGGTGCGAATTGTCCGAGTTTCGCCGTTTTGTTTGACTTCTATTTCCGCGCAATCGGTTAAATATTTTACCTCCACTACTTCCGCCGGACAAACCCAACTAAAATTCGGGTTTTTTGCCAAACATTCGTGCAAAGCTGACAGCAGGACTCGGTGCTCGCCAACGTAACCTAAAGCTGATTTTGGTACAGGCAATTTGCCAGTATTTCCCAAATCCGGGCGGTGGAATTCGACGACACCGGGATAGTCGCCGTCGCAGAGGCTAATTTGCTCGAAGGTGGTAATTTGCGGCAAGATTTGTTGCCACACGCCGATGCCTTCTAAAATCATTCCTGATAGTAAGGTAATTGCATAGGCTTGTTTTTTGGAGGCTGCTGCTGCGGGGAGTTGGGTTTCAATTATTGCTATTTTTAAGCCGGAATCGCTTAAGGCGCTGGCTAAGGTGGCCCCGACTATGCCGCCTCCGACGATGGCTATGTCAAAGTCGAGTATCGGTGTTTGCGTGGAGGCTGTTGTGGGAGAAAGTTCGTTTACAGGCATTTTCAAGGGATTTTGTCAAAGTTAATTGGATTGTTACTTTTTTATTGTAAAGAATTATTTCGATTTAGGGCGATCGAGAAGAGTAGACTATCGACATCCCTGAAAATCAAGGTTTTCAGACTACGAGATCCAAATGCAAGTCCTGGATGCACTCGCTAACTCAGAAACCCGGTTTCTTCCTATATTTCTCGTCACTAAACGGAAAACTCCTAGAAACCGGGTTTCTAGCCCCCCCAATGAGTCAGCCCTGAAACTAATGACTCATGACTCATGACCAAAAGCATCCAGGATACAAGCCCCCGGATTCATTCCGAAAGCAGACTCAGTACCCAGAAATAAAAAACCTGTATCCGATAAAGGAACCCCCGAATTTATCCGTGGGGTCAATGCTTCAATCTAAAATCTAAAATCTAAAATCTAAAATAGATTGACCATTTCCTTTGTGTTTTCGGTAGCCAGCGCTGATACTTCCTGGCAAATGGGAATCTCGATGACAAACTCTGCACCTTCCCCAGGCGTGGAAATACACTGCAATTTGCCTCGGTGCTTTTCAACTATAATCTGATAGCTGATTGACAGTCCCAAGCCTGTACCTTTGCCGACGGGTTTAGTAGTAAAAAATGGGTCGAACAATTTGCCAATGACTTCTTGATGGATTCCCATCCCGTTGTCGGCAATGCGAATTGTTACTGTGTCTGAATTGGCAATCGTGCTAATCCGAATTCTGTTGTGGTGAGCATATATTTCTTTTGAAGAATGAGTACTGTTGTACTCTTCGAGGGCGTCGATCGCATTTCCTAAAAGATTCATAAATACTTGATTGAGCTGACCTACATAGCACTCGACTGGTGGAAAACTGCCGTATTCTTTGATAATCTCAATCGCGGGACGAAGTACATTAGCTTTGATCCGGTGCTGCAAAATTAGCAAAGTGCTTTCGATTCCTTCGTGAATATCTACTCGCTTCATCTGCGATTCGTCGAGTCTGGAAAAGTTGCGTAAGGATACAACTAAGTCGCGGATGCGATCGGCTCCTACTTTCATTGATTCCAAAATCTTCGTAAAGTCTTCCATTAAGTAATCAACTTCAATATCTTCGGCTGCCTCTACAATTTCTGGGACGGGATTTGGGTATTTTTCCTGGTAAAGATGGAGCAAACCGAGCAAGTCTGCGGCGTATTGGCTGGCGTGGGTGATGTTGCCGTAAATGAAGTTAATCGGATTGTTAATTTCGTGGGCGACGCCGGCGACTAGCTGCCCGAGAGAAGAGATTTTTTCGGTTTGAATTAGTTGAGTTTGTGCTTGGTGCAACTCGTGGACAGCTTTTTCGAGCTCGGCTGCTTGCGATCGATACTGTCCCTCGGACTGCTTGAGTGCTTCCAAAACTTGGACTCGATCGCTAATGTCGGTGTGAGTTCCCACCCACTCGCGAACGCTGCCGTCGGCGGCCAAAATGGGGACGGCCCGCACCCAGAAGTTTCTGTAGCTGCCGTCTGCAGCCCGCAACCGATGCTCGACTTCGTAGAGACTTTTTGTTTCTATTGCCCGCATCCAAGCTTGTATTGTGCGATCGCGATCTTCTGGGTGCACTGATTTTATCCAGAAGTCCTTGTCTTCAGAACTCAAGCCCGTATAAGCTATCCAATCAGGCTCAGGTTTCTCGGCGATTCCGTTAGCGTCTGTCATCCAAACCATCTGTGCGGTGGCCATTGCCAGCGATCGATATCTTTCCTCGCTCAGACGCACGGATTCTTCCGCTTCTCGGCTGGCTGTCACGTCGCGCAAAATAGTTGTGAATATGATTTCGCCTGCCACTTCGAGTTGGGAAATAGAAGCTTCGGCGGGAAATTCCGTACCGTCTCGGCGGCGGGCGAAAATTTCTTTGCGGTTGCCCATTGTTCGGGCTTGTTGAACGTTGTCGCCGGAATTGCTGACGAGGTGACTCTGAGGGGTGGCAAAAGCTTCGGGCAACAGCAGGCTCAGGGATTGCCCGATCGCCTCCGCTGCACTCCACCCGAAAATCCTTTCTGCACCTTGGTTGAACAGGATAATTTTTTGGTCAGCATCCACGGAAATAATCGCGTCGTCGGCAATTTCTACAATGCCGGCGAAACGAGCTTGAGACAGTTGCAGGGCTTTTTCAGCGTGTTTGCGATCACTGATGTCGCGGGCGATCGTCGAAATGTATGTGAGTTTGTCGTCCGGTGAGGAGTGGGATATGATGACTTGGCTGACGGGAATTTCGAGTCCCGATGCTGACACGAAGGCTGTTTCTCCGCTCCAAAAGCCTTCGGAAACAGCGGTGGCGATCGCTTGTTTCAAAGTGCTGTAGTCTGACGCTGCCGTGAATTCTAGAACTTGTCGCTTGGATATATCTTCGTTTTCGTCTATACCCACCATTTTTCTGCCGGCTTTGTTAATGTAAATGGCGCGTCCTTCGAGGTTGTAAGTACCTACAAAATCGGGGGTTGCTTCCAGAATTGCTGCCAGACTTCTGTTGGCGATTTCGGCTTTTTTGCTTTCAGTAATATCCCGCGCGATGGTAACTATACCGCTAATATTTCCTAGTCCGTCCCGGTAAGCACTTTTTGTAGAAAGAAATGTCCGCAAATTTCCTTTAACTGGCAGCTCTTCTTCGATGGCTTCCGTTGTTCCCGCTGCCATAGTTGGGCGATCAGTTTTCCTAATATTGCCCGCAATTTCTGGCGGAAATAACTCGCTGTCATCTTTGCCGATAATGTCGTCTACAGACTTGCCAATTATACTGGCTCCCGCAGCATTAAGCATTAAGTAACGACCCTGAGTATCTTTGACAAATAGGGCTGCGGGCGTACTGTTGATGACTGCTATCAACAGGTTGTAGTTTTTTTGAAGCGCCTGCTTTGTTGTTTGAGAGTCGAAAATTTGCTGCTGCAATTGCTCGTTGGTGATTTGCAGTTGGAGAGTCCGTTTCTCAACTTGATTTTCTAAATCAGATTTAGCTTTCCTCAGTCCCAGTTCCGCTCGATAGCGCTTCCGGTCGGCGGTGCAGAGAGTTTTGGCATTCTGCCAAATCATAACTGTAAAAATAATCACGTTCAATACGCTTAACAGCGATATCCCTACCTCCGGCGTGTAGGCTTGTAACCGCTCTCCCGATAGGATCAAATAACCGACTAAAGGCGGGATAATGATTGCCCGTGGCAACAAGCGCCTCGCCATGATGCCGCCCGCGCGATCGCTCGTCATTACTGCTATCAATCCTCGCTCTGGACTGGCAAATAAAATGCCAAAGCTCAGCAACATAAATGCTGCGGAGGTGTGCAAAGCCATCCCTGTATTTTTGCCAATTTGGTAAAATAAAGCTTTGTCGTAGAAATAGCCTATCAAACCCGTAAATGCAATTAAAAATGCTGAACAGCTTAAGATTTGAATCCGCAGGTATTTAGGCCGACGTTCTGACAGCAGCAGCAACGCTGTTCCCAGCAATAAAAAAGCACCAGCCGTATTCGGTGCCATGCGTCCTGGTGTTCCGGTGATTCTCAATGTGTAACTTTCTTTAAATAGCAGTTGGTCGATGCCTAAGTCTAAATTAAAGCTATATTGAACTAGGGTTAATAGGCTAATTAATATAATTAAAAATGAGGATACTAAAATTAAATTTTTGTAATTTTTTTGAGGCTTTCTTGCTGTTAATTTGGCACGCCGGATCTGTTGGATGAATAGAGAAAACCCGCCCAAAATAAAGCAGACCGCAGTATTGGCTTTCATCGTCACGAGTCCGGGCAGAATGCTTTTTAAGATTTGCAGATCGAATATCCAACCCAAAAGGACTGTACAGCCGATCGCCATTAATGCAATACTCGCTTTTTTGGAAAAAGACTCGACAGCAGCCATTCGGGTTGAGGGCCTTTGCAGTTGTTGTGCTCGTTCAAAAACTTCC
Organism: Microcoleus sp. S36b_A4; assembly: GCF_036700645.1. Lineage (NCBI taxonomy): Bacteria > Bacillati > Cyanobacteriota > Cyanophyceae > Oscillatoriales > Microcoleaceae > Microcoleus > Microcoleus sp. S36b_A4. The sequence goes on from NZ_JAUBPI010000042.1 coordinate 29,367, forward strand.
AATTTCTCGATCCCTCTAATTATTTAGTTTCTACGTATCTAAGGTAACAATAAACACTCTAGTGATAGTGTTGCCTACTATACAAAGCTGCTTAAGATTTTCTCAAAGCTGCTAATCATAAAATATGAATTATTTTATCTAACTTTAGAGAGATCGTCAAATGAAGGTTTAAGGCTCTTATGTAGAAGGCATTCGGCAGAATTGACTAATTTTTTATGTGTAAATTTTAATAAAAAATTCCTTGTTCCTTGTTCGTTGTCCCTTCGATTTCGGAAATTGGCGGCCGAATCATCGGCAAGACGGAGTGTTTTTACTCAGTATATCGAGGGCTAATGGTAGCGGATGAATCACTGTGCAACAAGATCACTCGCATTGTAAATCGGCTGCTGTGGCTGTGGGAAATGTGGCACAACAGAGAAGACTCGGCGGTTGAAACCGCTACTACAAAAACAAAGTCCCAGCAGAGAGGGACTATCATAGGGGATATTAAAGTCGGAGTTGGTAACTGTCAACTGTCAACTGTCAACTGACAACTGACAACAGTCAACTAACTCCCAAGTTTTGAAGTGCTTCCAAAGCTTCGGTTGCTGACGGGTAACGCTGGGGGAAAGCGTACAGCACCATCTGGTCTAAAACGCAAGCCAACTCCGGGGTGACAGTTGCATTTTTCTGCCAGATGAGATTCCCTAAATTATCAACTCTGAGTTGTTTCGGGCGCATTCCTGTCAAGGCTTGAATCCCCATAAGCCCGACAGCATAGATGTCGCTGCACAATTTCGGGGAACCGATGGCTTGTTCCGGGGGAATATAATCTTGCTGAGTACCGCCACGCGATTTCGTTTGACCGATGCTGTTTTGTGAAGTGTTGATTTCTTTAACGGCCCCAAAATCAATTAATACCATTTTGTTATCAGATGTGCGCCTGATTAAGTTTTGAGGGTGAACGTCGCGGTGAATTACATCTTGTTTGTGAACAAAAACAAGCACTTCCAAGATATCTTTCAACAAAGCAATAACCTGATGCTCTTCCCAGGGTTGACCTTCGATTAGTTCTTGATACAAGGGTTGCCCTTCGATGAATTGATAGACTAAATAAAAATATCCATTTTCTTCAAAACGAGCTAACAATTCTGGTATCCGATCGTGTTGGCCCAATCGATATAAAACCCGCGTTTCTCGATCGAATAACTGGCTGGTTCTCTCAGACTGGCTTTTCAGGCGCTTGACGAGGCACAAAGGTCGATCGGGCAAATTTTCATCTTCAGCCAGATAGGTATCGCTGTACTCGGTGTTCACCAAATGTTCTCTAATTCGGTAACGCATCCGCAGCAGCTTTTGCAACATGGGATCGACAGAATTAGCTGGTTGTGTGCCTTTTTGTACAGCTCTCATGATGCAGTCCCAAAGATTTGCTCCGACTACTCTTTCTTCTTGTCCAATAATTTCTGCTTGCTTCAGTACCTTGGTGAGGTCTTTCCACAAGTTGTAGCCGACATACCGCCCCAGGTAGCCCACTGTGTACCCGCGGGCGATCGGATCGTTTTGCTGAATTTCTTGGTACGTCAAACCCCCTACAACGCCTCGAATTATCGACTGTTGCAACCGACTCAGGTGTTTTTCCGTTTGTTCGTATACCAGATTGTCCAAAAAAATTATTGCTTCTTCTACCGTCATAGTTTCATGGCTTAAGTTAGTTGTGCAGCAGCAACACATTTGGTTTTTATATTTCTGTTATAGACGGTTGGGTTAAAATTTACTAGGTTTTTTGATTGGTGAAATATATCTTGATAAATATGACTTTTATGAATCAAGATTGTGAATTATATGAAATTCATTTACTTGACAAATGGTTGATGTGTTAAGTTGAATAGACTGATTTTTCTCAGAGAGGAGCTTAGAGATATAGCAATCCTCGCATCATTTGTGAATTTCTTACGGACTCCCAGCGGGTTCGGGGAGGGTTGGGGTGGAGTAAAAAATTTACGACTCCTGCAAGGATTGCTATATAAGGGTTATTTAAGCCGACATGATAAGCTGTGGTGCATTGAGATGGGAATTATCCGGCGGGCGCTCCTGCCCACCCGACAATAGTTTAAAGGAACAAGATAGTAAAAATTAGATTCGCGCCTGCTTATTAACAGTTAACTGTTAATTCTTAATCTTGTTCACATAGCCCCACAAACTGTAATCGCGGCTCAGCCAACCCCGGAAAAAAGCCATCTGAGTCGGATCTTCTTGCACCCTTTTGTAGCGGTAAATAATTCGTTCATTAATCATTTGCAGCGCGGTATTTCTGTTATTTGCCCCTTTCAGCGCTTCCTTGGTGCGCGGGTCGAAAACTCCCGTTTGTGGCAATCCTAATGCTTGCTGAAGAAAGGTAATTGAGTTATTAATACCGAAATTAACGGCGGTGTCAAACATGACGATCGCCAAAGCCGGCTGCATCGTGCCCGAGAGGCTCGAATCCCAGTAATATTTATAAATTTCTAGGAGCTCTGCTTCCGACATCTGCGTCACGTCAAGGGGCGGAAGCCCACGACTGTAGCGGTAGGCGTTGTATTCCGTTTGCAAGACGCCCCGATAAGTTCTGCCGCCCTTATCGGCAGGGTGATTGCTGAATCCACCCTCAAAATATAGGGTGAAATAAAGAGCAGTTTGAAATAATTTCTGCCGAAAGCTGGCTGTCTGCTGCTGCTGTGCGAAAGTCTTTTGGGCAAAGGGTAAGGGGATTGCTAAGGTTAACAAGAGTATCCCCAGCAGGAGGTTTGGTTTCCACTTGATCTTATGTTGGCGCTGTGTCGCTTGCTTGTCGCTCATAAATTCTCTGTGACGATCGCCCGTAATTCCGCTAAAACTGCTACTCTGCAAAATAATATAGATTCAACCTTTAACTTGATAGCACAGATAGGCCGCAAAATGAATTCCGATTTTCGCAACCAATCCGAAACACCTCAGTTTGAAGATGCTGCATCGCTGACAGTCGCTGCAGAAACCTATTACTCTCAAGGCAATTTAGCAGCAGCCGTCGCTGCTTGTCGCCGAGCTCTGGAATTGCAACCGGATTGGGCGGCGGCTTACGTGACAATGGGCAATGTGCAGCAAGCAAGCGGCCAAATTGAGGAAGCGATGCGGTTTTATTCCGAGGCGATCGCTCTGAATCCGGATTTTGCTGAGGCTTATGCTAATTTGGGCAGTATGCTTTACAAACAAGGGCATTTGGTGGAGGCGGTTGTCAATTACGAAAAGGCGATCGAACTTAAACCGAATTTGGCTGCTGCTTACTGGAATTTGGCAGGGGCACTGAAGCAGCAGGGGCAGCAGGATGCAGCGGTAGCATACGAGCAAAAAGCTCTCGAACTCAATCCCCACCTTGCTCAGGTAGATTTTCACTTAAATTTAGGAGATACATTAGCACGGCAAGGGAAGTTAGATGAGGCGGTGGCTGCATGGCAGCAGGCGATCGCATTCAAACCCGATTTAGCCGAAGCATACTGTCAAATTGGCCGAGTTTTGCGCCACCAGGGTCAATTTAAAGACGCAATACCCAACCTTCAAAAAGCTCTAGAAATTAAACCCGATTTTATTTCTGCCCACCAACATTTGTGCGACATCCTCAGAGATAGTAGCGATTTAGCTGCCGCGCGGCAAGCCGTGCACCACTACAGCCAAATGTGTGCAGAAACCGATCCAATTATGACCGCGATTTACTTCATCAGCACCTATCAAGTGTCGGGATTAAATCAAATTGCGGGCGATCGATTTTTAGAGCTAGAGTCGTACTTAGAGCAAAACTTAGAAACCGCTAGCCCGGTGGAAATTAAATCGCTTTATGCAAACTTGTTATTCAGCACGCCCTATTTGCGAGATGACTTGGCGGCCAACTCAAAACTTTACAGATTAATTGCCCAAAAGTATATCGACCAATGTATTAAACCTAATTTTTCTCAACCCGCAAATTACAGCTTCAAACCAACGGTTCCATCCAGCAAGTTAAAAATCGGCTTTTTGTCCAATCACTTTAGCCGCCATTCTGTAGGCTGGTGCAGCGCGGACATCATTCGCGAATTGTCCGACATCACACCCAATGTGTACTTGTACGCTTCGGAAAAAATTATTCCTGACGCTCTCACTAAGCAATTTGAAACTTGGGGAAAACTCACTTTTCCGACCACCTACCCGAACGGACTTGCCAATTCCGCAGAAATTATCGACCAAATTCAGCAAGATGAATTGGACGTTTTAGTTGATTTAGATTCTCTCAGCGTACCAGTTCACGCTGATATTCTCTACCAAAAACCCGCACCAGTTTGTGTTTCTTGGCTGGGATTTGACGCCCCTTACATATCGCCGGAAAATTACTTTCTTACAGACTGGCACTCGCACCCTGCAGACAGGGAAAAATATTATGACGAGCAGCTAATTAGGATGCCTGATTCCTTTGTCGCGGTGTCGGGTTTTCAGAGATATGGAGTCGATCCCGTTGCATTGAGAAGATCGCATCGAATCGGTTTGGATCAGATAGTTTACCTGTGCGTCGCTCCCGGCAGAAAATTCAATAGCGAGTTGGTAAAAGCACAAATTGCGATTCTCAAAGAAGTGCCGAACAGTATCTTAATTCACAAAGCTTTAGGCGATGCTGCCGTGTTTGAGGCTGCATATCACCAAGCTTGCGAAGCTGAGAAAGTGAGCAAGCACCGAATTAAGTTTTTGCCGAGGTTTGCTACTGAGGAAGAACACAGAATTATCTATTTGCTGGCAGATGTTTTGTTAGATTCTTATCCTTACAACGGAGGAACTCAAACTTTAGAGGCTTTGTGGTCTAATTTGCCAGTGGTGACTCGCACAGGAGAGCAATTTTTGTCGAGAATGGGTTATTCGTTTTTGCAGACTTTGGGAATTGAAACAGGCGTGGCTTTGTCTTGGTCGGAATATGTGGAAGTGGGTGTAAAATTGGGCAAAGATCGTGAATTGAGAAATGCAATTAAAGCACAGTTGGTGAAATCTAAAGATCCAGCCAATTTGTCGCCACTGTGGAATCCGAAAAAGTTTGCTGGTGATATGTATGCGGTCTTGGAAAAATTATGTAAGATCGGATAAATGCTGGCTAGTGACTGCTGACTAATGACTACTGACTACTGACTAATGACTAATGACTAATGACTAATGACTAATGACTAATGACTTCAACACTGCCAACTATTAAGTTTTTGAAACAGCCGACTTCGGAAGCTTGGGTGCAACAGGCGATCGCCCATTTGGATACAATCTTATTAGACCATTCTCACTGCGAGCGGAAAGCGGCAGGAGTAGCGTTAAATTTAATGTTTCGCTACCCAGCAAGGGAAAAATTGGTGAGGATGCTAACGGCGATAGCCCGCGAAGAATTAGAGCATTTCGAGCAAGTCAACCAGCGGTTAGAAAAGCGCAGCATCGCTTTGGGCCCTTTGGCCGCACCTCCCTACGGTGCAGGTTTGTCCGCCCAAATTCGCAAGCAGGAACCGGAGAGACTTTTGGATTCTTTGTTAGTTTCTGGTTTGATAGAAGCGCGCAGTCATGAACGGTTGGGGCTGCTGGGCGATCGCTGTCCCGACGCAGAATTAGCTAAGTTTTACCGCAGTTTGATGGCTTCGGAAGCGCGCCATTACGGGGTATATTGGATTTTGGCAACAACTTATTTCGATCGGGATATTGTGATGCAGAGGTTGGAGGAATTATCATTAGTAGAGAGCGAGTTGCTGGCAAGTCTTCATCCTGAACCGAGAATTCACAGTTAAAAGCTAGGTGCATTTAAAAACTGTAAAAAAAATTAGTAAGTTTACAGTTGCTAAAGTCAACAAATAAATATTAAGTTGCAACCACCCATGAAAACCCAACATCTGGATTTTTTAATTCGTTCCTGGGAAACGCGCGATCGCGCTGAGGCGTTCTATTTAATTAGGGATGTTTTAGCAGAGTACGGTTTAAAATGCGAACCTCACGGGGCAGATCGAGATGTCTATGATGTAGAACTACATTATCATAATCAAGGCGGCGAATTTTGGGTAGTTGAACGGCAGGATAAAATAGTGGGTACGGCGGCTTACTATCCGATTGAGCGCGGAAATCATGCTGTGGAAATTCGCAAAATGTATATTTTGCCAGCAGCAAGGGGACAGGGTTTGGGGAAATTTTTACTGAAAGAATTGGAAAGTAAAATTATCGCTCGTGGCTTTGAGGAAATCTGGATAGAAACTGCTAGCATTCTCAAAGAAGCTGTGAAAATGTACGAAAATAGCGGATATCTACCGACAACTGGTGTGGAGACGCCAAGGTGCGATCGGGTTTACGTAAAATATCTAGGTATACAAAATATATAATAAGGTTGGGTTTCTGTAAACAATGATTAATTTACTCAGTTTCAATGCACAACAGCAAAGAGTTGTTTGGCGAGGCATTTCTGCCTTAATCTTCTGCCTTACTTTCGTACTGATTAGTTATTTTGTGATAGCGCTGCCCCTACCGCCCTTCCATAGCGCAGAGTCGCGCCTAATCTTCGCCCTTCGCTGCCCAATTTTTCCGGTACTGATGTTATTTGCCGGCATAGTTGCAGTTGGTAATGGTAGATTTAGCAGCCCAGCCATCAACCCTTTAGCAAATGCCGAATCAGAAGCAATGCGGATTAATTTACGTTGTCTGAGCAACACTCTAGAGCAATTTGTGCTGTTTTTTGTAGGCAGTTTAATCCTTTCTACCTTTTTAGATACTTACAGCATCAAGCTGATGCCAATTTTGGCAATTGTGTTTGTTTTGGGAAGAATGGCGTTTTGGATAGGCTATCTCAAAGAGCCGATAGAACGAGCTTTTGGCCTGGGAGTTACTCTGTATCCTACTATTGCCGTACTATTTTTCAATAGCTGAGGGATTTGAGATTTTTTTGAAATAAGACTTATGCTTTGATTCGTCCTGTGAAACCATAAAATTAGGAGAAAAACAAATGACTATCCTCACCAACAACTCTCCATCTCAAAATCATGAGACCAACAAAGTTTTAGACGGCCCTAAAGATAATAGATTTGTTCAGACAGTGCGGGGGATTTTAAATCCTCTGTATTATTTAGAACGAAACTATAAAAGCTACGGTGACATTTTTACCAGCAAATTCAGCAATTTTCCGCCCCAGGTAATTATTAGCAATCCTCAAGCTATTCAAGAAATTTTTACAGCGGATTCCAAACTTTTTGAATCCGGTACGGGAAACCAGATAGCGCTACCTTTAGTAGGCCCCAATTCGTTATTGTTGTTAGATGGCGATCGACATTTGCAGCAGCGCAAACTTTTAATGCCACCTTTTCACGGTGAACGCATGAAAGCTTACGGACAAATCATCCGCAATACCACCGAAAAAGTAATTAATAATTGGACTCCAGGTAACTCGGTTATCGCGCAATCAACTATGCAGGAGATTTCCTTGGAAGTGATTTTGCACGCGGTGTTTGGGCTGAGCGAAGGAGAACGCTACCAGCAAATCCAGCAACTTTTTGTTAAGATGTTAAATTTTTTTAGCAATCCTTTGAGCGCGACATTTTTGTTTGTGAAGTCGTTACAACAAGATTTAGGTGCTTGGAGTCCTTGGGGAGGATTTCTGCGACAAAGACAGCGTTTAGATGAACTGATTTATCAAGAAATACGCGATCGCAAAACTCTATCTCAACCACTGGGAGAAGACATCCTGAGCTTGTTAATTTCAGCTCGTGACGAAGCAGGACAGCCGATGAGCGACGTTGAATTGCGGGATGAATTAATGACGATGTTATTCGCAGGACACGAAACTACAGCCACAGCTTTAGCCTGGGCTTTGTATTGGATTCACTACCTCCCAGAAGTCCGCGAGAAACTGCTGCAAGAACTCAATTCTATTGATTTGAAAAATTCCGATCCGGCGGAAATAACTAAACTCCCGTATTTGAATGCTGTCTGTTGCGAAACGCTGCGGATTTATCCGATCGTATTTTTTGCATTTCCGCGCATTCTGCAAGCTCCGATGCAGTTAATGGGTTATAATCTTCCCAAAGGAATGATAGTTTCTTCCTGTATTTATTTGGTTCACCACCGTCATGATATTTACCCGGAACCAAATTGTTTTAAACCAGAACGTTTTCTCGAACGTCAATTTTCGCCTTACGAATATTTGCCGTTTGGGGGAGGAAACCGCCGCTGTATTGGGGCGGCATTTGCCATGTTTGAAATGAAGTTAGTATTGGCAAAAGTGCTGTCACGATACTCTTTAGAACTTACAGAAAATAGTCCCGTGGTGCCAGTACGTCGCGGTTTGACAATGGCACCCGCTGGTGGTGTGCATCTGACGGTAAAGAATCGGATTTGAATCATATCAAATCCCATCGCTCGATGGGATATGATATGATATGATATGATACCGATACAACGGGTTTTAATTTAATTTTTGCTGCAGAGGAATCTCGATCGCAAATTCGGAACCTTCTCCCACTACAGAATTGCAAGAAAGCTTGCCGCCGTGTTTTTCTACTATAATAGAGTGCGAAATGGCCAACCCTAAGCCAGTTCCTTTGCCAATGGGTTTAGTAGTAAAAAACGGGTCAAACAAGCGCTTCTGGACATCTTCGCTCATCCCAGGCCCGCTGTCAGCTATCCATATGGCAACGCTGTTATTGTCGGTTACTTGGGTGCGAATCGTAATTGCGAGATTTTTGGCGGTGCGATTGGATTCCTTCATCTCCATTTCCAATGCGTCTAACGCATTGCTCAACAAATTCATAAATACTTGATTTAACTGACCGGGATAACATTCAACTAAAGGCAAATTACCGTATTCTTTAATCACATTAATTGTCGGGTGATCAGCTTTATGTTTCAGGCGGTTTTGCAAAATTAGCAGCGTGCTTTCAATACCTTCGTGAATGTCAACTTGTTTTTTTTCGGCTTCGTCAAGTCTTGAAAAAGTTCGTAGGCTCAAAACTATGTCGCGGATGCGATCGGCTCCGACTTTCATAGATGCTAAAATTTTTGGTAAATCTTCAATGAGATAATCAATTTCAAAGTCATCCCTTGCATCTACAATTCTTGCGCTAGGCTGTGGGTATTCTTTCTGGTAAAGTCGCAGCATTTTTAGCAAGTTTTGAGTGTACTCGCTGGTGTAGCTGAGATTGCCGTAGATAAAATTAACTGGGTTGTTAATTTCGTGGGCGACACCTGCTACTAACTGTCCCAAACTTGACATTTTTTCACTTTGAATTAATTGAGTTTGGGTACGTTTTAGTTCGCGCAAAGTTTCTTCTAGCTGTTGAGTTTGAGCTTGAGCTAGTCGGGCCGCTTTGCGGGTTTGGGTGTACAGTTCAGCGTGGTCGATCGCGATCGCAATTTGAGCGACCACCGCTTGCATCAGTTCGACTTCAGAGTCGCTCCAATTTCGCATGGACACAGCCTCATAGCAGGTAATTGCCCCAATATCGCCTGAAGCAGTTTGAACTGGCAGCGACAGCACTGAGTTAATTTTTAAGGCCTGGAAATTTTCGCGCACTTCTAAATCTTCAAAAGTGCTGACATCATCAATTCGCAGGATGTGTCGCTGCAAAATCTGTGGCAGGGCGACACTAGATTGATCCTCTACAGAATAAGTACCGAGCAAACTCGGCAAAGCTTCATTCTTCGCTTCGCAAACTATTTCCCAAACCGGAGGATTGCGGTTTGGGCGATACCAAGTGAACAGGCACCAATCTATGTGCATCAAATTGCGAATTTTTTGAACTGCGGTTTCTAAAATTGTGTCTAAATCTAAAGATGTGCGAATCTGGTTGGCAATTTGATTGAGCAGTTGTTGTCGTCTTGCTTGCTGTCTAAGGGCTTGTTCCGATCGCACTAATGTTTCTTCTGCAAGTTTGCGATCTGTTAAATCTTGGATCACTCCTTGGATAATTTTTTCATTTCCCACCTCGATGACTGTCAGCACGACTTCTGCGGGAAAATCAGTACCGTCTAAACGCTGATGAACCCAATCAAAACGGTGCTTTCCCCGCTCAAAAGCGATCGCTATCATGTCGTCAGCCATGCTCAAAGAATCTTTGCCGTTGGGTTGGAAAAGAGGTGAGAGTGTGCCAGGGTTTTGGCAGTACAACTGTTGCGGGGTAGTACAGCCGAATAGTTTTAGGGTGGCTGTGTTAGCATCGGTGATGGCATTGTCACATAGCATAAAAACAGGCAAACTGGTTAATTCGTAGAGCGATCGAAATTTGACTTCCGACTGCTGCAATGCGGCTTCTGTTTGCTTGCGATCGGTAATATCAGCAACCATTGCCAAGGCACCCACATAGCGTCCCTGTTTGTCGGCCAAGGAATTAGTAGAAACCATCGCCCACAAGTCCCTCCCGTCTCGGCGACGGAACTTAAAATCGAGCTGTTCGCGAATTCCTTCACGGCGGCGTTCGAGACTGATTTGTGCGATCGCCATGCCTTCTGCATCCATGAAAGCAAATAGCGACTGCCCGATCATTTCCTCTGGGCTGCAGCAGAGCAGATCGGCCATTTTTTTGTTGACAAAAGTAGTTTTACCCTCCGCATCTATGATCCAAATTCCTTCGTCCGCTGTCTCGACAATGCACCTATATTTCTCCTCGCTTTCTCTGAGTGCTTCTTCTGCTAATTGGCGAGCGGTAATGTTTTGAGTCATTAGCAATCCGCCGATAATTTCTTGCCGTTCGTTTCTGACTGGCAAAGCATAACCGAGGTAAACGCGATCGCTGTAAAAAAATTCTGTAACAACTGTTTCTCCTGCCAGTGCCGCCCGATAAGTTGGCTCGATATCAGTACAAACATCTGGCTCGAATACTTCCCAGATTGTCTTGCCTTCCATCAATTCTTTGACAAGCCCCACTGCTGCTAATTCTGTACCTTCTACTAGCGTGTAGCGCAGTTCTGGATCGAACAACATCACCGCACCGTTAGGAAAGTTGCTTGCCATAGTGCGGTAAAGCTGTTCGCTTTTTTGCAGCGCAGCTTCTGCTTGTTTGCGATCGCTAATGTCAACTACAACTGCACCGATGCCGATCGCCTCGCCATCTTTGTCTAGCAAGGGAAAATAAGAGCCTGTCAGGTGTCGGACAAACCCCGGCTTTCTTGGATTATCACCACTGATCTCGATATTAATTAGGGGTTGTTTCGTCCTCAAAATTTCTGCGTACAAATGCTCTATTATTGGAGCCATATTCGGCAATATTTCGCGTACAGTCTTGCCAATGTGTTCTACTGGACTCAGGCAATTTATTTCTGCGAGAAATTGATTAACTTGCACATACTGCAGTTGGGAGTCCAAAATGCAAAGTCCCGCCGGCGCCTCCTTCAAAAAGGCATCAAATAGTGCTTGTCTCTGTGCTAATTCTTGTTCTAAAGCTTTGCAAACGCTCAGATCTGTCAAAGATCCCATCATCCCCACAACTGCTCCCGTTTTGTCTTTCAATAGCGACAGCATCAGGTTCGAGGAAAATTTTTCTCCTGATTTACGGTGTGTTATAACTTCAATTTCATGCTCGCCTTTTTCTTGTAGCGGCTTGATGACTTGCTCTAACAAAAATTCTTGCTGTTCTGGCGGGTAAATTAGAGAAATGTGCTGTCCGATAGCCTCAGTTGCTTGATAGCCGTATAACTTTTGGCAGGCTTGATTCCAAATGGTGATCGAGCCGTCCATATCTGTAGAAATTACCGCCTCATGAATTTGGTCAATAATTTGACTTTGGAGACGTAATTTTTCTTGAGTTTGCTCCAGTTCGGAGATTTTTTCTGCGAGTAGCTTCTGAGTTTTTTCTAGTTCGGCAGTCTGCTTTGTCAGCAATTTTTCTAGATGTGAATTGCTGTGTGGCGACGCTGATTCCAGCGGAGCGCTATTTTGATCCCGATTATTAAAGATTTCTTCAACACTTAGCCAAATCGCGGACAGTCCCTCTGCTTCAATGGCCCGCTCGGAAACTCGCACGGGTACGAGATGCTGGTTTTTATGTTTGTATGCTGCTTCGCACAGGTGCGTGTGGCTATTTTTTGCTTGACATTCTAGATATTTTTCTGGGCCCGCGCACTGTGTTTGCTGAATTTCCCAGTAGTTGAGGTGGAGAGTTTCTGCAACTGTGCGGCCGATAATACTTGCAAAAGCTGGATTTACGTCGAGAAAAGTCCCGTCCGTCCGGCACAATGCCAGCCCTATCGGGCACAGTTCTAACAATTGGCAACAGGAGCGATTGCGCTTGGCTTTTCCTAACTGGCTTTGCATCTGACCTAGCTGGACTTGGTTTATTTAATTATATCTTTATTATCTTGTTTATTGCTGTGAGTTTTATCCTTGATTAAGGAAGAGAGAAGAAGGAAGAAGGAAGACTTCCTTCTTCCTTCTATTAATCGCGGGCAATACCTTCGGATCGGGCAGCCAACTGCACTGCACCGGCGACTGCAATGGCAACTCTTTCGTCAAAAACAGACGGTATAATGTGTTCTTTGTCAAGCTGAGAAGGACTGACTAAAGAGGCGATCGCATAAGCTGCTTCCAAATACATACTGGGCGTAATCGTGGTTGCTTTGCAGTCCAAAGCACCTCGAAATATCCCTGGAAATGCCAAAACATTGTTAATTTGATTCGGGTAATCGCTGCGTCCGGTTGCTATAATCGCTGCATCTTCCATAATTAATTCTGGCTGAATTTCGGGAATGGGATTAGCCATTGCAAAAACAATGGGATTTTCGGCCATCGAACGCACCATCGATCGGGTGAGTACGCCGGGGGCGCTGACGCCTAAAAATACATCGGCACCGGCGATCGCATCTTCCAAAGTACCGCTCGAAGGCACAGCAAATTCTAGTTTTTCTGGGTTCATATCCGTGCGGTCTTGGGAGAGGACGCCTTTGGAGTCACACATGATGATGTTTTGGGCACCTGCTTTACGCAGCAAGCGGGCGATCGCGACTCCGGCCGCACCGGCTCCGTTAATCACGATACACACTTCTGCGATGGTTTTTTTGACGATTTTCAAGGCATTAATTAATGCTGCCAAACTAACAATCGCAGTGCCGTGCTGGTCGTCGTGAAAAATCGGAATATCTAAGGTTTCCCGCAATCTTGCTTCGATTTCAAAGCAGCGGGGAGAAGAAATATCTTCGAGGTTAACGCCGCCAAAAACCGGGGCGATATTCTGCACTGTGCGAATAATTTCCTCGGTATCTTGGGTATTCAAACAGATAGGAAAGGCGTCAATACCTGCAAATTCTTTAAATAGCATGGCTTTGCCTTCCATGACTGGCAGTGCGGCGGCTGGGCCGAGGTTTCCCAGTCCCAAAACTGCGCTACCGTCGGTAACAATGGCAACAGTATTTTGTTTGATTGTGAGGTTATAAACTTGTTGCGGGTCATTGGCGATCGCAGTGCAGATGCGGCCGACTCCAGGGGTGTATGCCATTGCCAAATCTGACTGGCGTTTGAGGGAAATTTTGCTAACTACGCTGATTTTTCCGCCGCGGTGCAAGTTGAAAGTGCGATCGTACACGTCGATCACTCTGATATCTGGCAGTCCTTTCACTGCTTGCACTATTTCTTCGTTGTGCTCGAGGCTGGAGGCATCGACGTTGATATCGCGAACGGTAGTGGCGCGGGTTTGCTCGATCAAGTCGATTTGGCCGAAGTTGCCGCCGACAGATGCGATCGCGCTGGTGACTCTTGCCAGCATTCCCGGCTGGTTCGGCAGAGCAACCCGAATTGTTAAACTAAAGCTGGGGTTCGGTGTCAGTTTTACCATGATGTCTTGATTTCAGATTTGAGAATTTCAATCTTAGATTTTATCCCCAATGTTAGGCATAAAATTTAATAATTCAAATTTTCAACTGAAATTTTTAACAAATTCTATGAGCTTGTGGTACGATCGCTCTGCACTGCCAGGGGTGGCGCTGGAAAACAGCTCTTTTTTTCAGTAAAGCTTTGCTTTTTTTCTAGCTGGTTACCAGGAATTTCTTGATGGTACCCGCCACGTGATTTATCCGTGGAATCAATCCAAAATCAAAAATCAAAAATCCTCAAGCCCCCGCATTTATCCGTGGGGTCAATCTAAAATCTAAAATCTAAAATCTAAAATTGATTGACTCTCCTACAAACAGTCTATTTTCTGTCAATTTCCCAGCGAACCGCGAATATGAAGCGCGGGGGTAGAAACCTGGTTTCTGAGGTAAACCTGCGGAACTATTATCTATTTTTGAGAATATTTCTGCTTATTCTGAACCTCAGCAGATATTTCGCAAAAATCTATTTTCCAGCGATACCGCCAAATTCCTGCTGCTGTCTTTTGAAGCGAGACACCGAGGAGAGTTGATGCGGCTTTTTGGTGGCCTTTATTGGGAATGTAAAAAGTAGATGCACGGCTGTTTGAGCCGGCCGGTAAAAATCTGAGCTACTGACAAGCGGTCATTTGATATATATATTTTGCCTGGTTTAACACTTGGCAAGGATTGCGAGTGCAACCTTGCTGCGCGCTCTAAATTACCTGCACGCTTTGCCCGATAATTCCAAAGACTGTAACTAACAGACAATCTACCCCGCGCCGACACAGGCACAGCTTGGGCCGAACCGTGTTGAGTTGCTGGTTGCTAACTGTCAATTTTACCGATCGGCCGCAGCATCGGCCCATATAATTGTAAAGAATTTGCAAGCCAGACAATCCGGGGGAACTTTTTCTAAGTCTTCCAGATCTATCGGTTGCTGTGGTTCGCTGCCGGGGGGAACTATGCACAGGGCAAGTTGTCCGACTCCAGCCATGAGTTCGGCAACTCGCTCCAAAATACTGTCCATTTTGTCAATTAGTTGCTCTGCTGCATCGAGACTTGGCGCGATGATGAAAAAGGTTTTGACTCCATCGGGACAAGGGGCGAAGCCAAGCGTACACTCTCGTAATAGTGCTTGGGTGGAGAGACTGAAACCGTCGTAGAAGCGAGCGATTACTGCTTGATAAAAGACGTGGGTCAGAGAGCGATCACCAAAAATAGGTTGAGATAACATAACTACTTCCTTTCGTAGGATTTTTGGGTGCATTGAAAAAATTTTAACATACCTTAATGTAAGCGATTTAACAAAATGATCTAGCGATCGAGATCATGGACTTGATGTGACATTTTTTAATTTGTGTAGCGATCGCAACTGTGATAAAATGTACTCTGTGCTATCACGGCCAATGATTTTGATCGCATCAGCAGCTCAAAGGTAAGTACAAAATTTCCTACTAGGTGAGGAGAGGGGGATAGGCCCAGAGGGAGAGAACCAGAGGGAAATTACCTAAGTAGTGAGAGTATTATTGCCACAAAGTGCTGAATCTAGAGTTTAAAATAAACATCCAATCAAAATATTAAACATGAACTCGATCGCCCAACAGTTAAAAGCAAAATTTGAAAAAGCATTCACCGCTGCATTCGGCGAAAGTTATGCAGGTGCAGATCCGATGCTAGCCGCCGCCACCAATCCCAACTTTGGGGACTTTCAGTGCAACGCGGCGATGAGTTTGGGGAAAAAGTTAGGAAAGCCCCCACGGGCGATCGCCTCGACAATCATCGAAAACCTAGATATTACCGACATCTGCGAAACCCCAGAAATCGCCGGGCCAGGTTTTATCAATTTGAAGCTGAAACCGGCTTATTTGGAAGCGCAAATTAGTGCGATCGCCGGCGACTCGCGTTTGGGGATTGAACCGGCGAAAACGCCTCAGACAATCGCGATCGACTTTTCCAGTCCGAATATAGCCAAAGAAATGCACGTCGGACACTTGCGATCGACAATCATCGGAGATGCGATCGCCCGCATCCTCGAATTTCAAGGCCACGACGTACTCAGAATCAACCACATCGGCGACTGGGGCACCCAATTCGGAATGCTGATCGCATACTTGCGCGAAGTTCACCCCGAAGCCCTCACAACCGCTGACGCCCTAGATTTAGGCGATTTAGTCGCATTTTACCGCCAAGCAAAACAGCGCTTTGACACAGACGAAACCTTCAAAGAAACCGCCCGCCAAGAAGTAGTAAAACTGCAAGCAGGCGCCGAAGACACCCGCCGCGCCTGGAAATTGCTGTGCGATCAATCCCGCCGCGAATTCCAAGTAATCTACGACTTGCTAGATATCAAATTAACCGAACGCGGCGAATCGTTTTACAATCCATTATTGCCCGCAGTAGTCGAAGATTTAACCACTCTAGGTTTGCTGGTAGAAAGTGACGGCGCGAAATGCGTTTTTGTAGAGGGTTTCACCAACAAAGAAGGCGAACCCCTGCCGCTAATAGTGCAGAAAACCGACGGCGGCTACAATTACGCCACAACAGATTTAGCAGCAGTGCGCTACCGGATACAAAAAGACAATGCAAAGCGCTTAATTTATGTTACAGATTCGGGACAAGCGAACCATTTTGCCCAAGTATTTGCAGTAGCGAGAAAAGCCGGTTGGATTCCTGATGATGTCGAAATTGTCCACGTCCCCTTCGGTTTGGTATTGGGAGAAGACGGCAAAAGAGCCAAAACTCGTTCTGGGGATACAGTACGATTGCGAGATTTGCTCGATGAAGCGATCGTCCGCGCCACCAAAGATTTGGAAGACAGATTAGTCACAGAAGAAAGACAGGAAACGAAAGAGTTTATAGCTAACGTAGGTCGCGTAGTTGGTTTGAGTGCAGTTAAGTATGCAGATTTGAGTCAAAACCGCGCCAGCAACTATGTATTTAGTTACGACAAAATGCTGGCTTTGCAAGGAAATACGGCTCCTTATATGCTGTATGCTTACGCGCGCGTGCAGGGAATTCGCCGCAAAGGTGAGATTAATTTTGATAATTTAGATGCTGGTGCGAAAGTGATTTTGCAGTCTGATGCCGAGTTGGTATTGGCAAAGCATTTATTGCAGTTGAATGAAGTTGTGAGTGCTGTTGGCGGCGATTTGTTGCCTAATCGAATTTGTCAGTATTTGTTTGAATTGAGTCAAAAGTTCAATCAATTTTTTGAGCAGTGTCAGGTGTTGAAAGCTGAGGAACCGTTGCGGACATCGCGGTTAATTTTGTGCGATTTGACGGCGAGGACTTTGAAATTGGGTTTGGAGTTGTTGGGGATTAAGGTATTGGAAAGAATGTAATATAAAGTTTGTAGCTGTAGGGTGCGTGAGAGCAATAAATATTTGAATCTAGATGATGAGACTATTTGCACTCACGCACCTCCCCAAACAGTATTTTATAAATTTTACAGTTCCCAGAATCTATTTCGCTTTTTAGGAGATTTTCCTTTCTTACCTTTATGTTTAAAATTTGGCAAGTCTCTCTCTGTGGAATTGAGCAATTGGTAAAGCATTGCAAGGCTTATCTGGCACTCAATAGTTTCAGGATGCTTCGAGCCTAACTTTTGCTGAAGAATTTCTAAAGCTTGTAGCATTAACATCCCCGCTGCACTATAGTGTTCCTGTTGCAAATAACTAATAGCCAGACTTTTGAAGCTCCTTGCCACATCCAGATGCTCTTTTCCTAGGCAGCGAATTCTTGTTTTTAAAGCTTGTAAATGCAAAGGCTCTGCTTCACTATAGCGATCTTGAGTATCATATAATGCTGCTAAATGATGTTGAACGGTTGCCACATCAAGATGTTCTTCTCCACAGAAACTTTTTGTCAGTTCCAAAGCTTGAATCAATAAAGATTCTGCTTTGTTGATGTGCCACTCTGTTTCAAGGTAGAACAGCGCTAGATTATTCAGATTTATGGCGACATCAGGATGGTTTTCTCCCACCAACTGTTTTGTTTTTTCCAAGGCTTGCTTATAAAATTTTTCAGCTTCAGCGTAGCGTTGCTGATACTTGTAAATACGTGCTAGATAGGTAAGTAAAGTAGGCAAGTGGTTGACATCGCTAATGTCTTTACTCTCCTCTAGAGCTCGCATTAATAGAGATTTAGCTTTTTCATATTCACCTCGTTCAAAATATAGCGCTACCAGATGTTCCAAGCAGGTTATTAGATGAGTTTTGTGTTGTTCTTCACGCCAGTATTTGCTTAGCTCTAAGGCTTGTAAAAACATAGTTTCAGCGTCATCATAACGACCTTGAAGGTGGCAGAGGCTAGCGAGATTGATTAAGCTGATTGATACGCAAACATTGTGTTCTCCAAGTAAGCGTTTGTCCAGTTCCAAAGCTTCTACTAATAGGGGTTCAACTTCGCTATAGCGACCAAGAGCTTTGTAGGCGCAAGCCAAATTGCTGAGGCTTGTTGCCACTTGGGAATGCTCTGACCCAAAATGGGATCGAGTTACGGATAGACATTGCTCAAACCAAGGTAATGCTTGAGCATATAATCCTTGACCTTCATAAAATCGACCCAAGCCTACAAAAGGCACTGTTAAATACTTGTCATTTAGTAAATCCCTTAAGTCTTTGTCTTTGGCTATCTCTGCCACATGGGGAATAGCAGGGGCAGCTATTTGAATCCGCTGATAGGTGGGTGACTCAGGGATTTGATCCGCTACTGCCCATGTGGCGTTTACAAAGGCTTCTTTAAGTTCATTCACTTCTATTGACTCTTCTCGCTTCCCCCTCAAAAATTCTCGAATTAGGGGATGCAAACGACAGGCTGTATCACTCGTAGACTTTAGCAGATGGCAATTCAATAAATCAGCTCTAGCTTCTTCCAAAAGTTCTAAATCAATCTTCTCATCTTCTGATGTGAGCAGATAATGGTATGCTCCTTTCACTAGCCACCAAGGAATGTCAGCCAAGGCAAATAAACTCAGCATACAGCCCAATTTTTGGGCGTTTTCATCTAATCGCTCCCAACTCAACTCAAAGGCAGCAGCTACCCCCAATTGAGCAGTCATTGTCGGATCGGGTTTTTGGACAGCTATGTGTTTGAGTCGCTTTTCCTCCAGTAAAGACAGCATTGCCTCCAAGGACAAATCCCGGCGATTATAAAGATAACACCCCACTAATTCCAACCCCAGGGGTAAATAGCCAAGCCACTCACAGATTTGTTCGGCAACATCTAATTCCAGTTGAAAGCGATTCAGATCCTCAATCAGCACTTCCAACAGTCTCAGTGCCGCCTCTGTTTTCAATTCATTTAATGGCAAATACGCCAAACCTCGCCCCAACTGTTCCCGCGATGTAATCAGCACCTTAAACCCAGATGATTTTGGTGGCAAATAAGGCTTTACCTCCTGCTTGTAGTCTGTGACATCATCGAACGCAATCAGCACATCTCCCAATGGCCAATTTTGCCAGCAGTACCTCAACTGATTTGGTAAATCCAAATCCTCTGGCGGCTTCAGGTTTAAGAGACTCCGCGCAAAACTAACAATTTGAAGCCCTACATCTCCATTTCTGACATCAATCCAACAAACACCGCCGGCACCGTCACCTAACCCCTCTAAATGTCGCTGCCCATAGCGATCGGCAAGTGCCGTTTTGCCAACCCCGCCCATGCCAATAATCGTGACAGCAGGAAGATTATTCTGTTGCTGGAACAACTCATCCAGCTTTTCAATATCCTGTTCTCGCCCTACAAACTCCACCACACTGCTACGAGTAAGATTATCGTATTTCTCACGCCTCGGTTTGGCAAAGACTCGCTCCTTTTCCCTCAGAATGACATCGCACTCTGCTGGAGTTGCCGGAAATATTTCCTCATTTCGCCTGATAAAAACAGTGCCAGCAGGATAGGTTGTACGCGGTGTTAAATCTCTGATCGTCCGGTGTAAATGGGGACTCGGCGGGATAGAAATAACGAAAATATTTTTGCCATCTATCTCAACAATTTCACAGTGAACATCTGGAATAGGAGGCTCACAGGCAGGGTTAACCCTTTGTAGAATTTGTTTGGGAGTTAGCAGGTTGCTAACATCAAATAAGTCTCTCGTACCATCAGACCTTAACTCATCTCCAACCCCTATAATCAGATAGCCTGTTTGGTCAGCGGTATTAAAATTACCATTGGTCAGTGATAAAATATCTCTGATGAACTCATCGCATTGCTGCTTGGCATAATCTTTCTTGGAGTCTTTTAGTTTGTGCAGTTCCCGTTTGAAATCTAATTTCAAACCTTCTGGCTGGCTGATGAGTTGTCTAAGCTGCTGACTGTCCATAGTTTATGTCCGTTGAAAATCGAGGCATTTACGGCATTTTGTTAACAATCAAGCTCTCCAGAATTCCTTTAAACATTGTTACGACAATTTGGCGATCGTTATCTCTAACAAATATATCGTAATTAGGACTTGAGTTAATTTCAATCAACCAATATGCTCCGTTTTTATCTAGCGCTATGTCAAGCCCAGCATAATTAATCGCAATTTCTGCAAAAACAGGTTTAACAAAATCTTCAATCTCAGACATGAGATTGGGGTTAATTATATGTTTGGCTTTTGCACCTTCCCAGTGCAACGGGCTTAAATTGCCCGCAAATTTAGCCTGAGATTTGTCTTTCTCGTACAGCAAAACTAACTTTTCTTTGCAGAATACAGCCCGATATTCGTGGGCAATTTCGATATATTCTTGAGCTAGGGCCACATAGTCATAATCTTTGCTGTTTACGTTAAATATAATTTCTAGGGCTTCTTTAATTTGCTCTCTACTTTCACACAAAAAAACATTGTTGCCACCAGCACCGCGATTTCTTTTGAGAATTACCGGGAAAGCGAATTTTTTGTTTACTTCTAAAACAATTGATTCAATATCTGGGAAACTCAAATACTTTTTATACTTCTCCTCGCAGTGAGGCGAGACAAAACCGAGAGTTCTGGCAGTATTTATTTTGCCGTTTAATAGTTGATAGGTATATTCTTTGTCTTTAAAAATCTCTGCTACTGACGCGCTGTTAAATGGCGTCATGTAATTGACAAAATAATATTCTTCGCCGCCCTGTTTGAGTCTAATCAAGTTTTGGGAAGGATGCAGGATTTCGTAAGGGATATTTAATTCCTCACAAGCTGCCAGCAGGATTTGAATATTGGTTAGCATAAAATGTAACTTAATTAAAAATTAATTTTAAAGATTTGAGATTAGAGAATCGCTTCCAAATCTCAAACCTCAAATTAGATCGCACTTTTATCCAAACAACCGCTCCTGTCCGTTGGCGGCATCTTTCCCGGCATAAATCTCGCGCGTTCCCTTGGGAATGTAAATCCAATCGAATTCTTGCAAGCGGTTTGTTAAATTGGAAATGCTTACTCCCAATTCATCTCTCATTTTGTATAAATGCGACCACTTAGTTAAATCGCGTCCCTGTCTTTTTTCCTCCAAAATACACCGAGGCATCAACAAACAGCTTGCAAAATATTGCGCTTGCCATTCGATCGACAAAACCTTATTATCAGCACTCGCACCCCGACAAACAAACGGTTCCTCGGCATCCTGGGCGGTTTTTCCTTGATTGCCCAAGTTTAGTTCCAACTGTTCGACAGTGCCGTCTGCTTCGTCTTGATTGACGTGTAGCACCCAGTGGCCGATTTCGTGGGCGATCGTCGATTCGATGAAGCCTGGGGGTTTTTCGAGAATCTGTTCGTTGATTTCGATTAACCGCTGCTGCGGCAAAATCCTCGCCGCGATCGCACCTTCTTCATCCGGCTCAATGCACTCCCAAACTACGCCCAAATCCAGAAAATCAGCAACCGTTGTCGCATCAAAAGGCCATCTCGGAGCAAAATTTTGCGTTTTCTGCATCTGCATCAAGATGTCATTTGCCAAACGCTCGATCGTTTCTTTGGGATAGAAGCAATACGGCTTAAAAATACTCACTATGAGGGGCCTCTCTTACGCTTCAAAAGACTGTTTGAGCCAATCGGGATTTTCTTGCATCCGGCGGAAAAGAGCCTGCATTTCCTTCGGATTCTGCTTCAGCAGCGCTTCGTACTGCTGCGGCAGCCTCCCCGCCAAGAAAATCAATTCCTCTTCGTTTATGTCTAGATTCCGCGCTAATGCTCGGATTACCTCCTCTTTTGGCGCATAATCCGCTCGATCGTTCTCCAACTTCGACAAATAAGTAAAGTCCACACTTAGCATAGCTGCTAGCTCACGTTGTGAGTAAGCTTTGTCCTTGCGAGCTTGACGGATCAGTCTTCCAAATGTTTGTTCCACGGTTTTTTGCCTCCTGACAAGCATTCTAGCCTGTTTTGATGAAAAGTTCAACAAAATACTTGACGGGAAAATCAACCCGCGCTACCATGAGATTAGTTGACGGTTTAATCAACCAATTAACCCGGACTGGTAGGGTTAAGGGTGCAAATTAGCCTAGCTCACACGCTACATATAGCGTCGTCAACTTCAGAGGAGTGAGAAGCGCTGGGCGTCAAAACGCTTGTACGCAGCAAATAAGGAGGAGCAGATCGCAAATGCTGAGAACCTGGACAGACACGCATTACAAGCTCGAAGACGATGACTGGCTATACATCGCCACCCACGAAGAACAAAGCTCAGCCTCACTGGTTTGTCCCGGCTACGCGCGGGATGGCGAAGGCTTCAGCATCCACTTCACCCCAGCGCACTTAGAAACGTTAGAGCATTTGCTCGCCGCGCTGCGGATTATTAAAGCTCAACAAGAGGCGATGCTTGAGTATACCTATCCAGAACCAAAAGCAACAACACATCTTATTAGGTAATCGAAGTTCGGCCACGAGCAATGTACAAGATTTAACGGATTACCAGTTCCCCGTAAAGCAGCAATAAATAACTAAGGAAAAACGAACAATGACTACTAAAACACAAGAAAGACCTACATTTTCAGTATTTGGTGCCAAACCGAGCAATGCTTTGCTAGTACCAGAAATTCCGATCGCAGTACGTAACAATTGCCAAAGTGGCCAGTGGGCGATCGGCGATACAGACTACGGTTCCAAGTGTTCCATGACAATCCTCAAATTCTCCAAATTCTTCGGTTCCCTCGGTCAAACTTCGCACACATTGTGGGGTCAACTGTGGTTTGTCGCAGAAAGTGGCGAATTACCGCAAGGAGTAGTCATGGTGACATACATCAAAAACCGCAGCTTGAACGATTTTAACCGCTTGGTAGCATCAGTTCAATCTCGCGGCGTAGAACCTGCAACCGGAATTTTTGTTCCCGAATTTGTTAAGCATTCCGGTCAGAAACCAGACGACAGCGGAGTAGTAAAACCGATAAACTACTACAGCTTGAAATGGTCTTGGAACGAGCGGAAAGATTGGGCTGTGATCGACCAAGCTGCAGCAGTTTTGTCAGATTCTAGCAATCAATCGCGGATGATTGACTTAGAAGGAACAAGGGCAATGGTGTGTTTAGATAACCTGCCGGCGCAGCAAGTAGCCTGCTTGATGGCTGCTCACGCTGGCGGTGAAAGCGATGCTATGGCTTTGAATTCCAACGGCAGTATGTCGCTACCGCCAGCCGAAGACCAATTAACTGCTGACTTGTTCTAATTTTGTTGTAAAGGCGCGATTAAATCGCGCCTTTGCCATAACTGTTACAACCGACTGAAATGAAGAAATTAACCAAGCTGAAAACCAAACCAAACCTGCAAGAAAGTCGTTTGCAAGAGAATCTTGAGCTGCTCGACCAAATTCGGGCAGATGCAGTTAACGACATCGAAAGTCTCACAGAAGACTTCCAGCACATGACTTTAGTTGCCGAATCAGTGCAGCGGAATTACCGAGCTTTGTTAGCCGAAAATCAATTGCTAAAAGGCACACTTTTAAGTATAATTGATGAGTGCGGCTGCTGGGAAGGAAATCGGTGTGATCGCTGCTGGAAACTTCTCAAAATGCTAGCCAGCGATAATTCAGAAGAAAAACCCGACGCAGCCAGCAAGTACCGTTCCATTCTCAGCCAACTCCGCAACTTAGAATAACTGAAAACGTTTCAGTCACAAGTGTCGAAAAGTTATAATCAGGAGAAGCCAACATTATGACAATAGCAACTGCCAAAGATAGCAAAGCCCAAATTTTGCAAAACTTTCAGCAGATTTTAGCCGACAAAAAAAAGATCGAATCCAAAGTCGAAACCAAAGAACAGTCAGCCGAAAAAGCCAAAAACAAACAACTCCTAGAAGTCGCTTCTACCTACACAATTGACAGCATCGTCAAAGGCTTGGCTGACTTGCAATTAGATTTTGGCAGTACCATCAGCGGACTTTCGGAAAAACTAAAGGCAGAATCTTCAAAATTAGACGAATTAAAACGCGCGATCGAAATTGAAGCCACACAATTGCAAGAGTTACAGCAAATCAGAGTTGTAGCAGACGCCCTCCACATTTTAACTCAAGAGCACCGAGAAAAACTGACCCTGCTCGAACAAAACAGCGCCAACCAGCGCGAAATAATCGAAAAAGACACGACCCAAAAACGCAAGGTTTGGGAAAAAGAACAGCAAGAATTTGATGCAGCAGTTCAAGAAGAAACTGCACTCCTCACTAAAAAGCGCCAAGAAGAAACAGCAGATTATCAATACGAATTACAGCGCACTCACAAAATAGAAATCGACGAATACGAAGAAACGAAGCGCAAACTAGAACGGGACTTGCAAGAATCTACCCGCGAAAAAGAGAAAAATTGGGTGGAACGGGAAAAAGTCCTCAGCGACAATCAAGCGGAGTTTGAAGAGAATCAAAGAAAAGCCGCCGGATTTGAAGAAGAGCTCAAACAGGCTTATGTCAAAGCCAAAGAAGAAGCAATTCAAGAAGTTTCCCGCGAAGCTAAAGTCAAGGCAGATTTAGTGGATAAAGAATGGGAAAGCACTAAGCAAGGATATGAATTGAAAGTGCAATCTCTACAGCAGACAATTGAGCGACAAACCCAACAAATTGCCGAAATATCCGCGCAACTGCAAGCCACGATGAACCAAGCGCAAGATTTGGCAATGAAAGCTTTTGCCAGCAAAGCTTAAAACCTAGTAGGGTGTGCAATACACACCTTACGAAAAAATGACATAAATTTTCCACCCTATTAAGAAATGAAAAGTCATGAACAAAAAAGTTAGCGACAAAAGCACCAAGGCGGAAATCTTAGAAGCGTACAAGGAAGCAGCGCAAGAAAAAGCGCAGTTAGAATTGCAAATCCAACAGCTAAACGCTTCCCAAAAGCAAACATCAGTCCCCGAAAAACCTATTGGGGAGGCACAAAAATCAATGGCTTTAACTCAAAATTCACAAAAAATGCAGTCTACAATCGACAATTTGATTTTGCTGCAATTTGGCTTTGGTGGTGCTGTCAGCGAGTTGTCGGAAAAATTAACTTCGGAAGCTGCTAAAGTCGAAGAATTGCGGCGCACAGTGGGTGAGGAAATTCAACAACTGCAAGAGTTGCACAGTTTAGAAGATGTTGCAGAGGATACGCTGGACAATTTAATTCAACAGTACGAAGAAAGCGCGAAAACTTTTGCTGGCGAACTCAGCGAACAGCGCGAAACTGTTGAACAGGAATTGTTGGAACGCCGACAAGCTTGGGAAAAAGAGCAGGAACTCCACAAGTTGGCTATTAAAGAACGCAATGAGCATCACCAAAAAGCTCGCCAGCGGGATGAAGACTTGTATGATTATGAGTTGAATCTTCAGCGAAATCTGGACATCGAAGAATACCAACAGCGCCAGAAAAGGCTGTATCAAGAAATCGAAGAGTTTCAGCAAGAACAGGAGAAACAGTGGGCGGAACGCGAAAAATCTATTTCGGAACGAGAAAAACTTTATGCTGAGGTTAAAGCGAAGGTAGAAGCTTTCCCGAAAGAACTGGAAGCTAATATCAAGAACGGGAAAGATAACGGCCGCAATATTGGCAATTATCAAGCTAAAGTTAAGGCGGATTTGTCTGCTAAAGATATCGAAGGGCAAAAGCAAAATTATGAACTGCAAATTCAAGGGATGTTGCAGACAATTCAAAATCAAGATGCGCGCCTTGCTAGCTTGTCGAAACAACTGGATTCTGCTTTGAAACAGGTTCAAGATTTGGCGGTGAAGGCGATTGAGGGTTCATCGAATTTGAGTTCTTTCCAAGCAGTGAGGGAAATTGCGATCGAACAAGCGAAGACTCAGCAGAAAAATAAGTAGATCTAACTCGGCGGTTTAAAGAGACTGTTGGCGAATTAAAAAAGGGTGAAACCAAACATCCCATAATCATGGAAAAAAAACTACAATGAGGCAG
>NZ_JAUBPI010000229.1:0-1042 GCF_036700645.1 Microcoleus sp. S36b_A4
AGTTTCCCACGATCCCAGACCCATGCAAATACTACCCTTGACAATTTCCCTTTTTCCTTAACTTGTCACCAATGTAGCTAAACTGGGTTCTACTGCACCTCTCCCTAGTCCTAATAATCAAGGGGATTATACGGGAAGATATTATCATACTTATTGGGAAGTAGTAGACCCAGATCCAAAGGGGTTAAATTGTCGTATGAATTCTTCTTTTGAAGAATTTATGCGTGTTGACAACCCCACTCCATTTGATGTTTTTAATTGGTCTGTAGTTGGTGTTTTAAAACAGGGACAGCGTTTTGAAAGCTTTCCTGGTAATGCTGGTGTTACTTTCCGTGATACCAGGGCTTTACCTTGGCTTTTTGTAGGAAAAACCTACACTGCTGGTGCGGCGCAAGGTTGTTTTATTCGCGCTAATAGTCAATTTGTCAAACCAATACAGATGTCATCGACTCGCGTACAACCCCAAGCGAGTCAACCGCTTACAAGTTCCACAGCGCTGCCGGTGAAGCTTGGTTTTGACGAAGGATTTGGATCGATTGTAGTACCAGAAAGCGATACCACAGCATCGGCGTATGGAGGACGGTTAAGGCAATATGACGTTCACATTGCCAAAATGTTTGAAGTCACCCACTTTATGTGTCAACAAGAAAATTTAACACCCGGTATTACTTGGAATTACGAGGCTGGGGGTGGCACGATTAATATGGGAAGTTTTGTAATAACCTGCCGACTTGCTAATCAAATAGCTAGTGCCTATGGTTTAGGTAAGTCGGAACCTACGAATGTGACTTTTTCGGCTGGTGAAGTCGGTCGCCCCGCTGTCAGAAGTTTCAACATTCCCATCCTAGATATTACAGGTGATAAATTACTACGCTGGGTGAGTTTTGTGCAGGGATTTCAGCCAGTGAGGAGGTAGGGCGAACACAGATCATATGCTCTACTGTAAACAAAAAGCGCCCATATTACTAGGGCGTCGGTTCAGTATTAGGAGTTGACAAAACACACTGAAAATGATATGTGAATTGAAAAGCCTGTTAAATTC
>NZ_JAUBPI010000043.1:0-55168 GCF_036700645.1 Microcoleus sp. S36b_A4
TATTTGCCCAAATGGAATTATCGAGCCGTACCCCAACCTGAGTAATTCATTAAGTTATTTATTTTTCATTCCTAAGCTCATGGCTGAGCAACCCAAAAGAGAACCTAAGCTAAAATGTCCGCTGTCGCCCGAACAAAAAGAGACGGTAAAAGAGGTTGCTGATGTCATTGATAAGCATAGAAAAATTGTGAGAAAAATTACTGGAAAAAGTTAATAAATCAACTGGCTTTGCATAATGCTGTAAGAGTCAAAAAAATATTTTATTGCTTTTTTGCAACAAAATACAACAAAAAAATACTTCTAGCACTAATTAATCATGAACGAAAAAGAAAATCCAAATGAAGTGGCTAGTGAAGTCGCAAGCAAAGTTAAATCCACTCTTAATGACGCTATCCAAGGATTAAAAATTTTTCTAATTAATCCTGTTGGCGGTCTTCCAGTTTTTTTTCAAGGGTTAGGCAAGGAACGTGCTTTAGGAGTTGGAATTGCTTTTGGAATAGCCTATGTAGTTTGCTTTGTATTCGCGTGCCAAAAATATTTAACACAATTTTCGACCAATAGCTCATTATTTAATTTGATACTTGCCAGCGTTGCTAATTTTTTAAGTATAGCAGGGGCTAGTTTTTTGACGCGCAAACTATTTCGGGGATATGGCAGCTTTGAAGGGGATATATTCATTGCTGGTGTCGCTTTAGTTCCTGCGTCATTATTGCTATTAATGAGTAGTCTTTTAGGAATAACGAATCTTGAAATTATTGTTATAGTTATGGTTGTGGCTATAACCTACACAATTTTAATGATTTACACTGGCTGCCACAAGATTTCTGGAATTCCTGAAAATGCTGCTGCTTTTGCAGTTTCAGTCATGTTACTTTTGAGTGGGTGGTTATTTAAAATCTTGATTTTATCTAACATATTGAATTAAAAAGCTGAATAATGTAGAAATTAAGATGAGAAATGATTTGAGCTTGTTTGAAATGATAAGACTATTTTTTGAACTGCTTTTTCAGCTAGTTGACTAACAGTATTGATTTATTGTAGGTATTTGACCCTAAAAGGAAAGAAGCATGGATGCACTGGTAACAGCAATCGCACAAATTTTAGATTACATTCACACCCAAGGACCAGACGCGATCGCGCAGCTAACGGGACTACTCGAAGCTCTCAAAGTGGGAGCTGTTTCTGTTGCGGCTCTGTTTGGCTTGGTTGCTAACGGACCCGCTGTTATTGAATTTCTTAGCCAGGTGATAGCTTTAATCAGTTCAGGTGCCGGTGTTACGGAAATAGCGACAGCGATCGGCTCCTTGGCCGGCTCACTGGGACTGTCTATTGAGTTTGTCATCCAGATATTACAAATAATCGGCGCTTTCTTGCTGGCATTTTAAATATATCAAAAGCGATCGCCCTTTTTTGACTGAAGGGCGATCGCACTTTCCATTTATCCCCTCGATCGCACTTCGTGAATTTCTGCTTCTGAATCTTCCTTCGTAAAAATTACATCCTCATAAATAGCATCAATACCTGTGCGAAAATCTACGCTAGCCAAGTGAATTTCGCTTCCTTGATTATAGGAATACAAAACCCACAACCCTTCAGCATTACGGCGAAAACACTCTACCCGCTCACGTTTTTGGCTAATTAATACATACTCTTGAAGCGTTTCTAATTCTTGATAGTCAGCAAACTTATCGCCCCGATCGAATCCTTCAGTACCATTTGACAAAACCTCGACAATTAAACAAGGATATCTTTTAAAAGATTGAAATGCCTTGTCCCGTTCATCGCACGTTACCATCACGTCAGGATAGTAGTAAATATTCTTCGATTCAATCCTAGCTTTCATGTCAGACATATAAACACGACAGCCACTACCCCGAACATGATTTCTCAAAAGTGTACATAAGTTGCCCGCGACCGTCACATGAGCATCATTTGCATCAGCCCTTCCATAGACTTCGCCCTGAATATACTCGTGTTTGAGCGGACTGAGTTCTTCTAACTTCAGATACTCTTCCGGCGAGATATAATTGTGGGTGCGATCGGCAATCATGGGCTTTCTGTGAATTTCAGTTTTCGATGATTTCAGTAGAGGTATTTATATTATAGCAGTTTTCACTCGGATGAAATACAGGACACAGCAGTAGGGACACGGCACTGCTGTCGAGTATTGTCAGTGAATTATCACCCAAATTTGTATAATTTCTTAGTGCCAGAAGACGGACTCGTTTGTGTAGGATAGGTGGCAACCGGCGACTATTGTAAATGAGGTTTCTAACCCATTTACTATTATTCCTAAAATATTATTCCTAAAAAAACCCGGTTTCTTGAATAAACCGGGTTTTTCACACTCAAACTGCGTGTTGTCGATACCACTCAATCGTATTTTTCAACCCTTCCTTAAACTTCACCTCCGCAACAAAACCAAACTTTTCCTTAGCCCTTTGCGTATCCAAACAGCGGCGTGGCTGACCGTTCGGTTTGTCTGTTTCCCAGACAATTTCTCCCTCAAATCCCATCAATTCGCAAATCGTTTCCACTAAATCGCGAATTTTAACTTCGCTATTCGTTCCCAAATTAACCGGGTCAGATTCACTGTAAGATTGAGCCGCCATCACAATTCCCCGCGCGGCATCTGTGGAATACAAAAACTCGCGGCTAGGGCTGCCGTCGCCCCAAACTGGCAGTGTTTTGTCTCCCCTTTCTTGCGCTTCGTGGACTTTGCGAATTAATGCGGGGATGACGTGGGAACTTTTCGGATCAAAGTTATCTTCCGGGCCGTACAGATTTACTGGTAGCAAGTAGATACCGTTGAATCCGTACTGCTGGCGGTAGGATTGCAGTTGCACTAATAAGGCTTTTTTCGCTACTCCGTAAGGTGCGTTAGTTACCTCTGGATAGCCGTTCCACAGGTCATCTTCTTTGAAAGGAACTGGGGTGAAGTTGGGATAAGCGCAAATCGTGCCGACGCAGACAAATTTTTCGACTCCTGCTTCGTAGGCGGCGTGGATTAGTTGCACGCCCATCATCAAATTGTCATAAAATAATTCAGCGGGTTTGAGTTGGTTTAAGCCGATGCCGCCGACGTGGGCGGCGAGGTGAACGATCATATCTTGTTGGTCGGCGGCGCGCTTGCAGTTTTCCATGACGCGGAGGTCGCAGTCGCGCGATCGAGTTACCGAAATTTTATCAGCATCGGCCCCTGCTTTCACTAGCTGGTCGATTACCTGACGGCCCAAGAAACCGGCGCCGCCCGTGACTAGAATGCGTTTGTTGCTTAAATCCAAGCTGGTCATAATTTTAGCCTCGGGATTTTGAATAAAAGTCGATCGACAATTTCAATTCTAAAATTGTTGCTTTAGCAAAAGAAGCCTCCAGCTACAGGACGCGGTTGCCCACAAATCTGTTTTAGCTGCTGCTGATAGGGACTGGTCCGTGCACACCCGAAAGTTAGATTTATTAGTAGCGAGTCCTCAACTATCATTTTAATGTTTTTATTAGCCCGCACAGCCTAAAATTTTGCGAGCAATTAAGGGGGTTCTTTGAATGCCGATCTCGCTAATAGCTGTAACCATCCTCTGATCAGTTGTGAAGTGTGTGCAGGGGCTATCCCTCGGTGCGCGCCTTTCGCCAAAGGGGTAGACACGGGGCCCTACCCCTACAAATTGTTCGCACTGACGGCTTGGTTTCGCGAGTTAATCAAATCCGTTGCCCGAACCTCGACCTTGCTCGTCTAAAGCTTTCATGTCAGCATCTACCATTAAATGTACTAACTCCTGAAAAGTTACAGAAGGTTCCCAATTTAATTGCTGGCGCGCCTTAGTCGAATCGCCTATCAACAGTTCGACTTCTGCCGGCCGCAAGTAGCGTTCGTCAAACTCCACATATTTTTGCCAATCTAAATTGACGTAAGTAAAAGCCAAATCGAGAAATTCCTTAATAGAATGAGTCTCGTTGGTAGCAATGACATAATCGTCAGGTTTGTCTTGTTGCAGCATCAGCCACATCGCCCGCACGTAGTCTTTAGCATAGCCCCAGTCCCGCTTAGAATCGAGATTGCCCAAGTAAATCTTTTTCTGCTTGCCGGCGACTATTCTGGCCACGGCGCGAGTAATTTTGCGAGTTACAAAAGTTTCGCCACGGCGGGGAGATTCGTGATTGAACAGAATGCCGTTGCAGGCAAAAAGTCCGTAAGATTCGCGATAATTTATTGTTTGCCAGTGCCCGTAAACTTTGGCGCAGGCGTAAGGACTTCTGGGATAAAAAGGAGTTGTTTCCTTTTGCGGAACTTCCTGTACCAAACCAAACATTTCCGAAGAACCTGCTTGATAGAACCGCACTTCTATGCCGGTGCGGTGCTGATAGTCCCGAATTGCTTCTAGCAGCCGCAATACTCCCATCCCTACTGTGTCAACCGTATATTCCGGCGAGTCAAAACTGACTCGAACGTGAGATTGAGCGCCTAAGTTATAAATTTCTACCGGCTGAACTTCTTCCAATATCCGGCGGAGAGTAGTGCCATCCGTCAAGTCGCCGTAGTGTAGAAACAGGCGCGCACCCTCGCTGTGAGGATCGACATAAATGTGGTCAATTCGATCGGTATTGAAACTAGAACTGCGCCGGATAATGCCGTGAACTTCATATCCTTTTTCTAACAGTAATTCGCTCAAGTAGGAGCCGTCTTGACCTGTAATACCTGTTATTAGCGCTCGCTTACGTTGCGTCATCTGATTTTCCTTTGACAGGCTGTGTTAATTCACAATAAATTTTTTGGCAGAGGCTGTTGCTCTCTGCCGTATTCTCAAACTGCTTTATAAAACTTACTCAAACTTCACTTTAGTTACCTAAAGCCAGTTGAAGTTTACTTCCTACGCTGTTGGGTAGTGGGCTATCCCAAGATAAGTAGGCTATCCCCCTTAAGCCAAAGGTTATAGAGTTAAGTTTAACACCTAAACCTAAAGTAGTCTATCTAGAAGAACTGATCTTTCTAGATGAATAAGAGGTAGGTTTATTTAAGTATTTGCCCCTGTAGTTAAGCTCACAATTCTTCGATCGGCATCCCGGAACTGTTTAGTTTTGACAAAGAGTTTGTCGCTGATTGTCAGTAGTCAGCATCAGTGGTCAGTAACAAATAAAACTAACTACCGATTGCTGACTGCGGACAAAAATTAGTATGCGCCGTTATTTTTGGGAAAAATCACAACTCCAATTGTTTTGAAAACAATCCACATATCCATCCAAAGGTTTTTGTCATTTGCGTAATAGAGGTCGATTTGGACTCGGCGGGGATAGGGAATATCGTTGCGACCAGACACTTGCCACAAGCCTGTAATTCCAGGTCTTATGGTGAGAATTTTGTTGATGTGACTGCCGTATCTCGGCAGTTCTTCTTCAACTAAAGGTCTCGGTCCGACGACACTCATATCTCCTTTTAAAACATTCCAAAACTGGGGAAACTCGTCTAAACTGGTCATTCGTAAAAATCTTCCAATCCAGGTAATTCGAGGGTCTTGTTTCAGCTTGAAATTGTCCTCAAACTCTTGACGCAAATGCGGAGAATTTTCCATGATTTCTAGCAATATATCGTCCGCATTTTCCACCATCGTTCTGAATTTAAGACAATAAAACCTTTTACGGTTTTTGCCTACTCGTTCCTGTACGTAAAAAATAGGACCGGGCGAGCTTAAGGCGATTAAGAAAGCCAAAAGCAGGTAAACCGGAGCAAACAGGATCAGAACCGATAAGGAAAACAGGATGTCAAATAACCGCTTGAAAAGTTCTCCGTCGAAGCTCTGTAGAGAACGGCTTATGCGTCTATCTCCTTGCAGGACAGACCCAAAACCGCGTCTTGCGATCGCTCGAATTACCTTGCCGGAGATTAGTTGGCTGTCGGCAGTCATCTTACTCCTTCACTTCACACCACACACAGTCCTGATCATAAAGCCTCAAGACGCTTTGTTCTCTCAATTATGTTTCCAATACTCAATTTTCTGCCTTCAGAAGGCTTCAAAAGGCAGAAGGAAGAAGGAAGAGGGCTTCTGGCGGCCGAAGGAAAAAGGCACAAGGCACTGATGCAGAGGTCTTCTCAAGGCACTTATACAAAGGCAGAAGGAAGATTGTCACGCTATCGGGTTCTGGCACTCTCAAGCCCCAGACTCGGTAAAATCACGGGAGTGAAATTCCTGATAGCAGCGTTCCACAAAAGCTAGATAGCGCTGCCCAAAAACTTTGGGGGCAAACTGTTCAGCGCGCAACCTGCAGATTTCTGGGCGAAATTTGCCTTGCAACTGCTCAAATTCCTTGACAGCTTCGACTAATGCTGATGCGGTTTGGGAGGAAAAAAATAAACCAGTTCCTGTCTCTGGGTGTTGGCGAATGTCGAGCACTGTCTCCAAAGCGCCCCCTGCTGCATAGGAAATTACTGGTGTTCCGCAAGCTTGAGCCTCTACCAAAGCTATGCCAAAATCTTCGCAAGCTGCATAGACAAAGGCTTTCGCCTCTGCCATATACTTTTCAACTATGGAGGCGGGTTGCCAGCCGAGCACTTGCACGTTGGGTTTGGCGATTTGCCGAATCATTTCTAATTCTGGCCCGGTGCCGATGACAATTAGAGTATGCCCGAGTTGATTGAATGCTTGGACGATCGCACTTACGTTTTTGTAACTTACCAACCGACAAACGGTGACGTAAAAGTCTTGTTTTTGCCGCATCAAGGAAAATCGCTCGATATTTACCGGCGGATAAATCACCTGGGCCCGCCGCCGATAGCACCGCCAAATTCGGCGCGCAGTGTGTTGAGAGTTAGCGATGAAATAATCAACGCGATTGGCGGAAATTACGTCCCACTGCCGGAGTCGATGCAACAAATATCGCGTCAGCAGACCCTGGATGCCCCGTCCGGCTTTGCTGCTACGCAAATAGTCAAAAGTTAAGTCCCAAGCGTAGCGCATGGGCGTATGGCAGTAGCAGACGTGCATTTGCTGGGGACTGCTGAGGATGCCTTTGGCAACGGCATGGGATGAGGAGAGGATGATGTCGTATTCTCGCAGATCTAGTTGTTCGATCGCGATCGGCAGAAAGGGCAGATATTTTTGGACACCGCTGCGGGCCTTGGGAAAGTGCTGTAAAAATGTTGTGCCAATCTGTCGGCCGAAAAGATAGCTTTCGGGATTGGCCGATTCAAAGTCGATGAGGGCATAGACATCTGCCTCGTCTACGTGTTTGAGGATTTCCTGTACTACGAGTTCTGAACCGCCAGTAGCTAAGGGCGTCAACCATTCGTGAACTAGGGCGTATTTGAGTTTTTTCACTTGTATTTGTAGCCGATCAAACGATTTGTTAGCGCCAGTGCTGTCAATATTAGTCTTAGTGAGGGATCACTTACGCAATATCGGGCCATCAACCAGGTTTCTATGTAACTATTTAGCTCAAACCAAGGATTTTGGGAATAAACGGAGTTTTTGTCAAATCAGCCACAGCCAAACTGCACTCTCCGACAGTGATTTCCCCGATTGTTGACAAGAATTACTATTAGGCAGAATATTGAAGGTGATTTGCTGGTGCCTAAATCTTCGGAACGGGCGATCGGCTCAATGTGGTGTAAGGAAAAAATGTCCAAATTTTTGTGGAAGGGACTTTTAGTTAGTCCCGCTGTATTGGCAGCAAGTTTAGTCGTATCTTCGACGGCGCTAGCAGCAGAGAAACAGGTAGAAATTGCCACCATAGCTCAAGCTGATCAATTGCAATTAGCAGGTGCTGCAACCGAGGTGGCAAAGGCTGAAACAGCAAAGGCTGAGACAGGCGAAGCAGCGTCGCTAGCTAGCAACTTGACTGTTGAAACTATTGAGAAAGAAAGTGCGAACCTCTACGAGGGCTTTCCTTCGGATCGCTTGGCTAACGCTAACGAGCCGATTGCCCCAGTTGCCGAACAAGCAAAAGCACCGGAAAACGCAGTTGCAGGGGATTTAAGCGAAACCAAACCCGCAGTCGCGCCCGCAAATTTCAGTGCCGAAGAACCTGTCGCGGAGCAAATTCCCGCAGTCGAGCCCGCAAACTTAAGCGAAACCCAACCCGCCGCTACACCGACTAATTTAAGCGCCCAAGAGCAGATTTCCCAATCGCCAAATCCAAATGCCCAACCTCCAGCACAGTCAAATGTTTTAGAACAAATCAACGAATACAGCACAGAAGGCAGTAGCAGCGAAGATGCGGCCGGCCAAGTAACCTCTGTTTCGCAACTTTCCGACGTTCGGCCCACAGATTGGGCGTTCCAAGCTTTGCAGTCTCTAGTAGAGCGCTACGGGTGCATAGCTGGTTATCCTGACGGCACTTTTCGCGGTAACCGGGCGATGACTCGCTACGAGTTTGCCGCAGGTTTAAATGCGTGTTTGGATAAAGTTAGTGAGCTGATTCAAGGCGGTTCCAGAAATCTGGCGACGCGAGAAGATTTGGCTTCTGTGCAAAGGTTGCAAGAAGAATTTGCGGCGGAATTGGCAACTTTACGTGGCCGCGTCGATGCTTTGGAAGCGCGCGCCTCTGAATTAGAAGCAAATCAGTTTTCGACTACGACTAAACTCAACGGCGAAGTGATATTTGGTTTGGCTGGTATCGCCAGGGGAGAGGATGCTGAAGGTAACGATGCCGATAAAGCGACGGCTTTTGGCAGCAGGGTTCGTATCAATTTCGACACGAGTTTCTCTGGAGAAGATTTGCTGAGAACTCGACTGCAAGTTTTGAATCTGGGTTCGTTTTCTACTAATAATACGAAAACCGCTGAAGGGGAATTGCGGTTTAATGCTGGGCCTTTTGCCGAGGCTAGCAATACGGTAGGTTTAGATGCGCTGCTTTACCAATTCCCTATCGGCAAAAGCACTACTGTAATTCTAGAAGCCAACGCCGGCGCGGCTGATGATTTTGCTAACACTGTCAACCCTTACTTTGACGGAGACGGCAGCTACGGCGCTCTTTCTAACTTCGGTACTCGCAACCCAATTTACTATTTGACTGGTGGTTCTGGCATCGCTCTGCGGCATCAGTTTGGGGAAAAACTGGAACTGAGTTTGGGATATTTGGCCGGCAATGCTGCGGACCCGACGCGGGGAAATGGTTTGTTTAACGGCTCTTACGGCGGTTTGGCTCAGTTGACTTTCAAACCGAGCGAGAGCATGGCTTTAGGTTTAACTTACGTTAACTCCTACAACTTTGTTACCGGTACAGGCAGCAATGCTTCTAATTTCCCGGCGCGTCTCGGTTCCTTCGGGTTCGACAGCGATAGCACTCTCCCAGTTTCTAGCAATTCCTACGGCGCGCAAGCTTCGTGGCAGTTGAACCGGAGATTTGCAATTGGCGGTTGGGCGGGTTACACCAACCAGCGCATTTTATCCAACTTGGCTACTCCTACGGGTTCTGTGCAGCGGGGCGATCAAAAAATCTGGAACTGGGCAGTTACTTTGGCTTTTCCTGATTTGTTGAAAGAAGGAAATGTGGCGGGGATTGTGGTAGGTATGGAGCCGCGGGTGACGAGTTCTACTAATCGGACTTTGCCGGAAGATAAGGATACTTCGCTGCACGTTGAAGGTTTTTATCAGTTTAAGTTGAGCGATAATATTGCTATCACTCCTGGTTTGATTTGGCTGACTGCTCCCGACCACAATAAGAATAATTCTGATTTGGTGATTGGGGTTGTCAGAACCACGTTTACTTTCTAAGAGCGGGCCTTGGGGATTTTAGATTTTAGATTTTAGATTTTAGATTTTAGATTGGCGGTTTTAATCTAAAATCTAAAATCGCCAATCTACAATCGGTGGGGGCTTGGGTTTAAGGTTTAAACAGAAACGACCAGCTTTAGCTAAAGCTGGTCTGCACAAATAGTTAAATCCGTTGTGTTCCCACAGTGTTTTTCTCACAGTGAGGAAACCCAAGTTGCACGTTTCTTTGCAAAGGGTTCTAAAAGAAATATCATCTCTCTTAAGGGGTACTTTATCAACAAAATGTAAAGTTTTGTAATAAAACTTTACATTACAGGCGAATATAAATTGTGATATCGTTTCCGGTTGCATCGGAATGATTTAACAGCAGAGGGCGCAGAGAACGCAGAGGGAGAGAATACAGAGATGAATAATTCCGATGCTACCGGATTTGATATTAGGGGGCGATCGCACTCCCAGTCACTTTGTATAATCAACCCTAGGTTCAAAAATCCGGTTTCTGCGTAGGTTTATCGGTTCCAAACAGGTTATTTGAGGTAAAAACGAAGTTTCGATTGCCGATCGACCCTTTTACTCACTTTATATAAATTATGCCGGAGCTTGCTGCGGTCTACCCCAGACAATCCGCTCCTGCTTGTATACAACCATACCCGGTTTTGCGCCTTTGGGCTTGTATACATATTTCGGTTCTGTATAAACCACCGGGACTTGTTCGCTGTGGCGGGCGCGACTGTAGTAAGCAGTCATGTCGGCGGCAAATTGCAAATCGGTTTCTTCAGCCACAGTACCGGGTTCCAGACGCAGCAAAGCGTGACTTCCGGGAATCTCTAGGGTGTGGAACCACAAGTCGTAGTCGTTGGCGGTGCGAAAAGTGAGTTGGTCGTTTTGGCGGTTGTTGCGCCCGATTAATAATTCAAAGCCGCTGGGGCTTTGGTAGCGGTGAAATTCGATCGCAGCATTTTTGTCGGTACTGCGGTAATCTGGTACATCTAGATATTTTTGTTGGATCAGTTCTTCGCGGATTTCGGCGAGGGTTTGCAAATCTTGGGTGTTGCGGTAGGTTTCCAATACTGAAAGTGCGACTTCAACTTGTTCTAAATAGTCGATTTCTTCCTGTACGGCGGCTAACAAAGGTTCTACTGCAATGCGGGCTCTTTTAAGTTTTTGGTGTTTTTTGTAGAGGGCTTGAGCGTTTTGAACGGCGTTTTTTTCCGGGTTTAGGGAAATGACAACTGGTTTTTCGGTTTCAAAGTCGGGGAGAGAAATTGATTTCATTCCCGGTTCCCAATGCTGCAAATTTGCCATCAGCAAGTCGGCTTGGGATTTGTGGGTGTCGGCGTCTGCAGATTGCTGCAATCGTTCTTTAAATGTGTTGGCTTTGAGGCGCAGTTTGGCTAGGACGTTGTTGAGTTTTTGGGTAAGCTGATGCCGCAGTTGGGCGAATACTTCTTGATTGATTTGGCCTGTGTAGTAGCTGTTAAGTATTTCTTGAACCGAAGAAGGAAGTTCGGCAACGGATTCTGTAACGGATTTAACGGATGTCAGGAAGGAAGAATTAGAGGGCGCCGAGTACGGGGGCATCGCCCGTACATTTTGATTTTCTGGTGTCGGCCAATCGATGACTGTGTAGCCTTCGGGGGTAAAACTCGGGTGAAATTTCGAGTTTTCTAGGCATTGCAGCCAGTATAGCCAGCTCTGGAATAGTTGCTGCCAGTCGTCGGGATTGAGGCTGTCGGTGGATTGTTCGGGGTCTAAAGAAGCCGATCGAATCATTGCCAAAACTAAGGCTTTACTCATCCCTCGGTAATTCTTCAACAGATTGCCCTTTAATTGCCCAGGAACCAGGCTAATTCGTGATTGCCAGCGGTTTTGAGATTCGCTCAAACTCGGCACTGCATCGGTCAACGACGGGGGCATTTCGTAGGGTTGCCCGGTTTGGATGGGACGGACGGTGGACTGTTTGGCGCTGACTTGGTGGGCGCAGGTGACAACGAGGTTGTCTTGGGCGGTGAGGATGACGTTGCTGTACTTGCCCATGATTTCGGCGTACAGGTGCCAGAGGGCTGGTTCTCCGGGACGTTTGGCGAATTGCAAGTCGATGACTCTTTCCCAGGATGAAACAGGGGCGATGGAAACTAAGGCTAAACCGCTGAGTTGGTGCCGCAGTTGTTCGCTGAAGGTGAAGGTATCGGGAATGCGGGGCGGGGGGTCGCCGACGCAGATGCGGGCGGCCACAGGATGCCAGGAAAGGTCAATCCAGCCGCGCCCTTTCATGGTACGCAGCGCCAGGGACACGGTAAATCGATCGCGCTGGTAGACTTGTTCTAAGCGCGCTGGCAGCCATTGGGCTCGCAGTTCGCTGCAAGCTGCGGTTAAAGTTGTAAAGTCTACGGGTTGCACGGTGGCCTCTTTGCGATCGAACTATCTATTTCTATGCTGACAGATATCGGTCACATTTTACTAACTAATATCAAATTATTGTTTACTCTTGGGTTCGCATCCTTCGCTATGAAAGCCCTTCAATAATCCCGTTAACAAATAACAAATAACAAATAACTAATAGACATCTCCTAAAAATCAGGTTTTGAACAGGCATCCTGCCTGTTCCACAATAATTATGGGAGATATCTAATAACAACTAACTAATAACTTCCCGAATCAATTGCAAATGTTTGTCCAAAGGTGCGATCGTATTGGCGGCGATCGCCCCGCTAGCAGCAACAGCGGGCAAACCAATTCCCGGAAATGTCGAATCTCCGCAGCAAAACAGCCCCGCTAAAGGCGTTGTCGGCCCGGGAAACAAGCCGTTACCAGCCCGAATTCCGGGCCCGTAGGAACCGCGATGGCGGCGCAAAAACCGTTCGTGGGTGAGGGGTGTCCCAACTAAGGTGACTTCTGCGCGCGATCGAATATTGGGGATAATTCTCTCTAAGGCTTCCCACATTACCTCGGCGCGCGCTTGTTTTTGCCGCTTGTACTCTCCGCTGCTGCGATTGAGCTTTTGCCACAAATCGTAAGGCTCGTTTCCGGGGGTATATGCGTGAATGACGTGCTTTCCGGGAGGCGCGAGGTGGGGGTCGAGGAGGGAGGGAATCGAGACG
Source organism: Microcoleus sp. S36b_A4 (assembly GCF_036700645.1). Lineage (NCBI taxonomy): Bacteria > Bacillati > Cyanobacteriota > Cyanophyceae > Oscillatoriales > Microcoleaceae > Microcoleus > Microcoleus sp. S36b_A4. The sequence continues at coordinate 12,806 of NZ_JAUBPI010000043.1, forward strand.
AGAACGACGTTCTGAGGGGCAGAAACGCCCATTTCCCAGTCTTTGACGAAGATGTAGTGACAAGCCAAGTCCGATCGCACTCCGGCAGCATCAATTCCCAGATGCAGGTGCATGAAGCTGTCGCACTCGGGCGTCGCCTGCCTCTCTTGCCGAAACCTTTGCGGGACAGAGGTTTCAGGCAACAGTTTCAGGGTATCCCAAACGGATGCGTTGGAGACGACGGCTTTGTGCGATCGAATAATTTTGCCCGATCGCAGCCGCACGCCTGCAGCCCGGTTGTTTTCCACCAAAACTTCTGCAACGTGGGAATTTAGCAGCAACCGCCCTCCGTGGCGCTCTAAACCGCGTACCAGGGCATTTACCAAAGCTCCACTACCGCCGATCGGATAGTCCAAAACTGCATTGGGGCGATACCAGTCGGCGAACATGAATGCGACTTCGGCTGCTATCGTTCCGTCGGCGGGAAGTCCAGACAGCAGGAAACACAACAAATTCAGCCAATTTCGGACAAACGGATCTTTGACGTTTTTGTCCATAATTTTGCTGAAAGGGCCTGCAAGTGCGATCGCGTCGCCAGCACTTTTCAGGAAAGCCGGCGCAAATTTGCCGAGGGTAAAAACAGCGCCCAAATCGAAGCGCAAAGCCAGGGAGGGCAAGGCTGTGGCAGCTTTGGCGTAGGGTTCCATGATGCCCTGGAGTTGCCGCCATTCGGCGACTGCTTCCGCGCCGCGCAGTTGTGCGAGCACTTCGCCAAATTGACTCGCACCAACGGATGTGTCGAAATCGCCTTCTGGCAAACAGCAACCCCAGGTATCGTAGGTGATGCAGGGGAGTTTTTCGCCGATCGCATCCAAAACTTGCCGCAGGGGATTGGCAGACGGGCTGTAGGATAATCCTGAGTACAGGGAGGGCCCGGAGTCGAAGCTAAATCCGTCGCGTTCAAAACCGTGTGCGGCGCCGCCCGCGATCGAATGGCTTTCGCAAACCACAACCTCAAAGCCATAGCGGGCCAGCATTGCAGCGCACGTCAAGCCGCCAATCCCGCTGCCGATGACGATGATTTCTGTGTCTGTGGGGGCGATCGCAACCATGTTTTTCTCCGCTACTTCAGCTAATATTATCAATGTCTTGCAGCTTTAGGACTTACGCCTTTAACAGATGCGATCGTCCCTAGCCCTCCAAAACACAAGGCGAGTAGGGGGTGGGACAAGAAGCACTCAAAGCCCCCCTTAATCAGGGCGAAGAAACTGTAAAAGTCAACCCCTAATCCCCGATTTTTTGGGGTATTTAGGGGTTTCTCAACTCAGCTACCACCCTTAAAATACAAATCTGTATATTATTAAATGGAAAATATATCTATTCTAGAACAAGCTGCCACATCTAATTCTCAACCATCTCCCGATGCTGTAGTCGCCGCCCTCATAGAAGCTGAGAAAAACGCGAAAAACAATAAAATTCGCTATTCTTTCGAGCAATTAATCGGCAACTGGCAACTCTGCTTTATCACCGGCACCAAAAAGACTCGACAAAAAGCGGGGATTGTGTTGGGTGCGGGACGTTATATTCCTGAGTGGGTTGCAAAAATTCAAATTGCTTATTCGGCAGAACCTGTTGCTGAAGGGGAAGAGAATAGCGAAACCGGCAGGGTGGAGAATTCGGTGCAAGTTGGGGCGATCAGACTAACTCTTTCCGGGCCGACTAAGTTTTTGGTTAATAAAAATATTTTAGCTTTTGATTTTACCAGAATTACCGTGAAATTGTTGGGTAAAACTGTGTATCAAGGATTTATTCGCGGTGGAGAAGCGCGGGAGGCGGAATTTTTTAGTTTAAGTGTGGGGAAGCAGGCATTTTTTGCATATTTTCTAGTAGAAGATGGGATAATTGCCGCTAGGGGAAGGGGCGGCGGATTGGCTTTGTGGGGGAGAGTTTAGAGCAATTGAGGAGGCGATCGAGTAACTGGTTTTGATAGCAGCCAGGTATTGGCGAATTCCCAGGGGATTTTTGACCCGAAATACAGTCGAGATTGTCTGCATATGAACCCAGAAGGCTATGTGGCACTCAACCAGGCAATTCCTGGTATCTTGGTGCCGTAGGATAACGCTACTTGACATATATCAAAGTAGTAGACTATATTAGATATGGATGCAGCAGACATCCTCTAAGGATGACATCCCGTTACCCACTAGGGTCGAGGAAATTCCGGTAAAGACGTTCTGAATACCAAAACTGATTTTTTGGCGAAGGCTCCTTAAGGAGCCTTTGTTATTTTATGGCTTCGGTAATTTCTTATTATTCAATAAGTTTTTGGCTATAACGAAGAAGCCGACTTTTTTCACTTTGCCTATGCCTTCGTATTTAGGGTAAGCACTTTGTACGTGTAATCTCAGCTTTTTAACTTCTTTGAATACTGCAAAAGCAACGTAATAATCAACCTCTCTACCATTTGAATCCAAAATTTTAACGGTAGCAAATTTTCCATATCCAGCGTGACAAACTAACGTTTCTTTCTCGCCCAATGACTTAATAATACTCGGTAAGTGCTTTGAGAGTTGATATCTCTCAAAATTAAATTGTCTAGACTCTTTCGGCGCACTGTACATCAATAACTGTGATTCTTCGCTAGAAACATCATCTGAATCTTTAGTGAAGCAATGTAAGCCATAAGTTACTATAAACTTGTATGCGATCGGCTTTTGTTCGTCTGTTTGGTCTAGATACTCAACCCACTGAGCATTAAGATGTGATAGGTCGTAGATATCATCATTAAGTATGAAGTTTTTCCAGGATGTAACTTCTTTTACGGTATTGAACTTCATACTTACCAGAACATATTAACTAAGCTTCGGCTCATGTGTTTAAGACGAAGTGTTTGTCGGACTTGATTAGGGAGAGGCGACCCGGACAGTTTATAAGACCCAGTATCTTTAGTCATGGAATGGAGACAAATGAGGTAAGTTAGAACGATAAAAGACACTATACCGCAAATCATAGATACTGGAAAATCCTAATTATTTTTTGATTCCTTTGACAAAAAAGCAAATATGTGGTATCACTGATGATTAACAAAAGTTAAAATACTTCTATGACTGATCCAGGATGGATAGGTGGTTTTCCGGGAAATTGGACATATCAAGGTTATGCCCAACTGTTAGTAAAAAATACTGTTCAATTGATAACGATTAGCTTGCGTCTTATATTCATAGAAGAAGTTGAGATAGATGTCAAGCTGATTTGGAAAAGTATTACTGACGATGAGCGTTTGCAAATAGCTAGGCAAATGCACGATGAGGGACAGCAAATTCTTGTTATTAAAGGAAGAATATTACTAATTGGTTATTCTATGCCCCTGTTTAATATTAATGAAAATGATGGGGTAACAAACTTTAATGTAGTCAAGTTTATAACTTATTCTGGATTACCTCAGAATTGTCATTTTGAAGAAAAGTCTGACTATTTTTTTCAATTGAGAGCTTATTTAAATGATGAATTCTCATCAAGAGACCATTCTTTTATTACAGAGTTTGAAAATACGCCCAGACCACGAAACATAGATGCCGATACCATAGCAGAGAAGCGAAGTTTTTATTGTGCCTTAAACTCAGGTTATGAAGTCAAGTGCGGGAAGAAGTATGTTATTCATAAAGACCACAATGTGTTCTACACAAAAAATATAGATACTCTATACCACCTTAGTTTTATAGATATTAGAATCCCCTTAAAAAATCATCGTATAAATAATCTGATAATCCGTGAAGCCCAAGCAATTGAAGTTTCTTTAGCTAGGCATTTAGAAAATGTTATTAATGATGTTTGTGCTTTTCTCAGTATTGTCTGCGAGCGTGAAATCTTACCAATCTATTATGATTATTCAATCTGGTATCAAAATAAATATATTTCCGGTCAGATAATTCCTATTTGGGAGAGACGCAGAATACCAAAAATTAGCAAATCTTGGCCTACTCAAGGTATTCATTTTCTAGGTAATGTCACTTCATTCCTAGAATGTTGTCCTTTAAGTAAGCAACTTAGCAGGGGAATAGGACATTTAAAAATAACTGTTTACGAATCTACTGTCGAATTAAAACTTATGGCAGCATGTTCTGCAATCGAATACTTTTATTCCTACTGGTTTTGGGAAATGGACGGACTTTCAAAGCTAATAGATGGATGGTTACAAAAAAATCAGCTTCTATCTTCATATCAAAATTTTGATAAAGATCTTGACAAGATTAAGAAAGAAAATATTAAGGATCGAAAGAATCGCAGAACACCATACCTTTCAAGGGTCATCCGATTCTTCGTGAATGACTTAAGTATTGACTGGAAAAAATACATGGAAACTGAAGGTAGTCCTCTGTTTATCCAAGTTAGAAATGACCTTTTGCACGGAAGCTTTATCTCAGATGATACAGTAATTTTTCAAGCTGAAGAGATAGCTAAAAAGTTGGGAGCAGAAATTTTATTTGCAATTATGAAGATGATTTCTAAAGCAGATGATTCTCAATCGTATGATATTTTGCCTGTCCGTCCACTAGAAAAAGATTTTTATAAATTTTCAGATGGCTGGCTTGAAATTAAAGAGATATTAGATGAGTTACATAGTGATGAAAAGTCTAAAAGATTTTGGAATTGCAACTAAATATCCCAGCTATATCAGTGCATTTACTCGACAAACTTCAAGTATAGTGTAGTGACGATATTGTGAAGCTTATTGATGCAATATTATCAGTATTAAAAGTAGAAAAATTATCTGCACAGTGGCAGTTCAATCGGAAAGATATTGTAAGAAAAATTAAGTTTACGCAAATTCGTCGGAAAATATGCCAAGAATGATTGCATTAACTATTTCTAGGGTGGGGATGTATGGCAGTATCGCATCAACCAATTTGGACCCTATCACCAGAAGATGTATATCAATCCTTTGAAATCAGCGACAAGGGGTTATCTGATGAGCAAGCTTTCGATCGACTCGTAAAATTTGGCACGAATGAGTTGCCCGAACCCGCACATCGCCCTCTGTGGCTGAGATTTACCGATCAGTTAAGGCACTTTATGGCCCTGTTGCTATGGGTGGCAGGGATTTTGGCATTCATTTCGGGAACCCCTCAATTAGGTTGGGCAATCTGGGCGGTGATCGGAATTAATGCTGTATTCAGTTTTTGGCAAGAATTTCAAGCAGAGCAAGCATTAGCGGCCTTAAAGAACGTGTTACCGATGCAGGTGAAAGTGTATCGGAATGGGGAACTAAAGCAGATTCCGGCAAAGGAACTGGTGCGTGGAGATGTGATGCAATTGGAAGAGGGCGATCGCATCTCTGCGGATGCTCGGTTAGTTACTGCCGAAAGCCTGTATCTGGATATTTCTGTAATGACTGGCGAATCGCTTCCTGTTGCCCGTAACGCTCATCCGGTGCGGGTGCGCGAAGCTGCATCAATCCGGGGTGGCAAAACGATACCAGCGGGCGAACATCCCTTACAAGAAAAGGTCAATCTGGCGGAAATCCCCAATTTGGTGCTCGCAGGCTCGACGGTTTCGTCAGGAAGGGGCGTTGCGGTGGTGTATGCCACGGGAGCACAAACTGAGTTTGGTCACGTAGCCCATCTCACCGCCGTTGTGAAACGGGAACCGAGCACGTTGGAAGTGCAGGTTGCTGAAATTGTGCGGATCATCACTGCGATCGCCCTTGGTATGGGAGTTCTGGTATTTCTGCTGACATACCTGCTGGTGGGCATGGAGCTCAAAGAGAGCTTTATTTTTGGGATCGGGATCATTGTGGCGCTGGTGCCAGAAGGCTTACTGCCGACGGTTACTTTGTCATTGGCGATCGGGGTGCGACGAATGGTGCGCCGTAATGCTTTGGTGCGTCGTCTTTCGGCTGTGGAAACCCTGAGCGCTACAACGGTGATCTGCACCGACAAAACCGGAACGTTGACTAAAAACGAAATGACGGTGCATTATCTCTGGCTTCCCTGGGAATCTTCGGAGAACAGCCCAAATCCTGCCAGCCAAGAGTCTGCTGTCTTACCACCTCTTAACGGCAAGCAGAAATCCCATCCATCAATGACGGCGACTCTGATTGAAGTGACTGGCGCTGGATACGATCCTACGGCTGGTGAGGTTCAGATTCCCGCGAATTTTGCAGCATCCTGGAAAGTCAATTTGCTGCTTACGGGGGCGGCACTTTGCTCGAATGCACGGCTGATTCACCTGACAGCGCCTAGCCGTTGGCAAGAAATTGGCGATCCAACGGAAGCGGCTCTGCTGGTGGCTGCGGCAAAAGCCGGATTGAATCTGGAAACTTTGCAAAAACAGCTTCCCCGCTTGCGGGAGGTGCCTTTTGATTCTCGTCGCCGGATGATGACGGTGGTGTTGGACTGGCGATCGTCCGCGCTATGGAATAGCGAGCTGCCGAACCTGGCTTTTACCAAGGGGGCACCGCTGGAAGTGTTGCGACACTGCACATCTATTTTGCGGAATGGAACTCTCTCCGAACTCACTCAATCCGACTCGAATGAAATAGTTGCGGCTAACGATGATTTAGCCCAGCAGGGCTTTCGGGTTTTGGGGGTGGCGGCGCGCCGTGGGGGGAGTGAAATGTTGGATTTGCGATCGCAAGATTTAGAGCAAAACTTGATTTTTATTGGTCTGGTGGCGATGTTTGACCCGCCCCGTCCAGAGGTAAGAGACGCTCTTGCTCAGTGCCATCAGGCAGGAATTAAGGTGACGATGGTGACGGGTGACTATGGACTGACTGCTGAGGCGATCGCCCGCAAAATTGGATTAGTTACCGATTCTGTACGGGTGGTAACGGGTGAAGGCATGGGGCATCTGTCGGATGCTCAATTGCAACAAATTCTTAAATATCGATCGGGGCTAGTGTTTGCTCGGATGTCTCCTGAGCATAAGCTGCGACTGGTGGAAGCGTATAAAACGATCGGGGATGTAGTTGCGGTGACGGGGGATGGAGTCAATGATGCACCAGCATTAAGGGCTGCCCATATTGGCATCGCGATGGGGATGAATGGCACCGATGTGGCACGAGAAGCCGCCGATATTGTCCTTACCGACGACAACTTTGCGACGATCGTCGTCGCGATCGAGGAGGGGCGAGCCGTGCATCAAAACATCCGCAAATTTATGACCTACATCCTGGCATCCAACCTGCCGGAATTAGTACCATTTCTGTTCATGGTGGCGTTGAAGATTCCTCCTGCACTGGTGATCATGCAGATTCTTGCTATTGATTTAGGAACTGACATAGTGCCTGCATTGGCATTGGGCGCAGAACGGGCAGAAGCCGGAACCATGCAGCAGCCCCCCCGGAAAAAATCGCAACCGCTTCTCGATCGGTCTCTGCTGTTGCGCGCCTATGGCTTCTTGGGATTGCTGGAAGCTGCCCTAGCGATGGCAGCATTTTTTGTGGTGTGGTGGAGTTACGGTTATGACTTGGCAGAATTACAAGCAGCAACGCCAAGCATTCTGTCTCGTTCAGCAGATGCCGCTACGATCGCCATCTATACTCAAGCCATTACTATGACTCTGGCATCGGTTGTGGCTTGTCAAACGGGCAATGTCTTTGCTTGCCGATCGGAACGTGGATCAATTTTGCGACTTGGATTCTTTTCTAATCCACAAATCTGGCTCGGAATTCTCATTGAATGGATTTTAGTAGTGCTAGTCATCAATAACGAATTGTTGAGCCGCATCTTTTCGACAGCACCTTTAGCACCCTGGCAATGGCTGCTATTGCTGGTGTGTCCACCGATCGTTTTAGGAGCAGAAGAACTACGAAAAGTCGTGTTTCCTGGGAAATTGACTCCGAAGCAGAGCCATAAAGGTAATTAGGTTGAATTTTGTGAACACTTGCTACTCCTAATTGCTGACGATCGCATTTACGGATACAGATACATCTGAAAATGCGATCGGGTTAACTGTTCCGCCTGTTAGTAACTACCGCGCATCCCCAATTAAAATAAACGGCGACCAATAAAACGGATGCCGCTGGATTTGACTCAACTTAGCTTGCCGCAAAGCTTCATTTTTACTCATGCCTTTATTGATATTTTGATAAAATGCAACCATCAATTCTTGAGTAGCTGAATCATCAACATTCCACAAACTCGCCATCACCGCTTGTGCGCCCGCACGCTCAAATATATATGCAACTCCCGATATTTCTTCACCGTTAGAATTTGCTTGCATAGCAGTTTGACACGCACTTAAGGTGAGGAGTCTGGTGTTTTGCAATCCTAATAACGCCGCATCGCGAATATTGAATTGGCTGTCAGCAAATAGCAGTGTATTTTCCTCCATCCCCAGTTTTTGACAGCCTCCCTGTTGGAAACAGCCGTGAGTTGCTAGGTGTAAAAAGGGAAAGCGGGGTGCTTGAGTTTTGAATTGATCGAGGGTGGCGGTATTGCCGATATAGCTGGAACTTCCCGGTAATAATTGAGCGATATTTCTAACTTCTGCTTCGGAACCGGGTAGATTTTGCGGATTTTGGGTGACGGGATTTCCTAATGCTAAGATGCCGCCTTGTAATGTCGAATCGGGAATTGACCTGGTAGAAATGCGGGTGAGATAGTTGACGGGATATTTCTGGATGAGGAATTCATCGGTTTGTTCGTCATAGAGCGTTTCAAAGGGGATGTATCGCAGTTTTCCCGTAGCGATGATGCTCAATTGTTTGGGTAAGAATGCCTTAATTTGGTCTTCTACGGGACGAATCAGGATTTCGTAGAGTTTGCTGCCAGTTACGGTGAAGTTAGTGTCGCCAGTATTTTGCAGTTGTTCGCGGTATTGAGTGAGGAGTTTGTCAAATTCTGCGGGATTAATAGTAATTTTTTTTACACTTAAACTGTCTTTTGTCAAGACAAATAGGGCGATGGTATTGGGGACATTCCCGATATTTGTGAGCAAAACTGGTTGAATGACAACGGTTCCGGGTGAGATACTTGCTTTTAGTTGGGCGATGTCTTTGAGTTTGGTTTCAAATAGTTCGGCGACTTCTGGGAAACTGCGGGAGATTTCTTCTGCTTGACGGTTGACTTCTGCTTCTAATTCCCGCATTTGTCGGGAGAGATTTTCTGAGAATTTGTCTTTGAGTTGGCCGCGGAGGAATTGCAGTTGTTGATTTTTTTGATTCCACTCGTCAATGGCTTTTTGTGCTTGGGGGTTGGCAACTTTGGCGTCAATTAAGCGGGTGTAGTCGGCGAGATCGGCTGTGGTGGCGATGTTGACCCATTGAAAAGCGCGATCGGCTTGGTTTTGGTCGATGAGGAGGGATGTGAGGGCGATCGGAGTTAAGTTATTAGCTTGTAAAAACTTTTGGCGATTTTCTCGCTGTAAACCACTCCGCATTTCTAAAGTAATCTTGATAGAGTCCTCCAAGTTTTTGATGGCATCAGTAGGTTTATTTATATCTCGGTAGGCTAAACCAATATTAGTTAAAGTAACAGCTTCGCCAGGGCGATCGCCAACTTGCCGCCTAATTTCCAAAGCTTGGTTATAGGATTTCAATGCCTTGTTTGGTTGTTTCATGTTTTGGTAGGCTAAACCGATATTATTCAAAGTAGTAGCTTCCCCAGAGCGATCGCCCCCTTCCTGCATAATTGGCAAAGCTTCGTTAAGGTATTCCAATGCCTCTTCTGGTTTGCCAATGTTATTATAGGCTAAACCCATATTAGTTAAAGTAGCAGCTTGCCCTGGGCGATCGCTCACTTCCTGCCTAATTTTTAAAGCTTGCTTAAGATATTCCAATGCCTCTTTTGATTGTTCAAGTTTGTCGTAGGCTAAACCCATATTATTCAAAGTAGTAGCTTCCCCAGAGCGATCGCCCCCTTCCTGCCAAATTGCTAAAGCTTGCTTAAAGTTGTCCAATGCCTTTTCTGATTTTCCAATTCTGTAGTGGACCCAACCAATACCATTCAAAGCAACAGCTTCTACAAATCGAGCGTGTACTTCCTGTGAAATTGACAAAGCTTGGTTATAGTATTTCAATGCCTCTTCTGGTTTTCCAATGCTGTCATAGACCCAACCAATCTGAGTCAAAGTAAAAGCTTCCGCAGAGCGATCGCCCACTTCCTGCCAAATTGGCAAAGTTTGGTTATAGTATTTCAATGCTTCTTGTGGTTGTCCTGTGTTCTGGTAATATGAACCAATATTAGTCAAAGTTCTAGCTTCCCCAGAGCGATCGCGCACTTCCTGCCAAATTGGCAAAGCTTGCTTAAGGTATTCCCATGCCTCTGTTAATTTTCCAAGTTTGTCGTAGGCTAAACCAATATTAGTCAAAGTCAAAACTTCCCCATAGCGATCCCGCACTTCTCGCGAAATTGGCAAAGCTTGGTTAAAGTATTTTAATGCTTCTTTTGGTTGTCCAATGTTGTTGTAGACCATACCAATCCTATTGAGGACTGATACTTCCGTTTTTAGATCGTTCAATTGTCGTACAATGCTTAAAATCTGCTGCCATGTTTCTATTGCCGGTTGCGATTTTCCTTGCTGTTGCTGTTCCATTGCTTGCCGTATCAGTTTCTCTACTTCTTGACTCTGTGCATTTGGACTTTGCGCCCTACTAGGTTGCAGCATCGGTGGTACAGTCAGAGGAGTTAAACAGATACCCAAAACCAAAATATTGCTAATAATTCGTTTCATTTTTTTTGATTCACCGAATGCGATTAAATAGGAGAGGCATCAGAAGTCTCATTACATATAATCCTGAAAATCTTCTAATGGTTCATCAAAGTCATCAGATATGGTAATCACCTTGCAGTCGCTCCCAAACAACGGTGGACGGTGCTGTCTTAAACCCCTAACACAATCAATAAGGAGTTACTAAAATAGTCACCGTCTTTTTCTGCGGCTCGAATTTCATTTCATCAACTACAAATTGCCGATCTTTTGCAACTGCCAAAATTGCCCGCAATTGCCCCCGATTCACAACAGGCGACCTCAATTTTACCTCAGCTTGACCTTTGACAGCATCTATCAGACGAAAATCGCCGATCGGAATACCGTTCCATTTCGCTTGAGTATTTGTATCTACTGAGTTTTCGCCCCGAATAAACTGCACCCCATTAGTTCGATAAACCACCGCATTATTGGGAAATACTATTTTATCAATTTGACTCAAGGGGAGCGATCGCTTTTCCCTCGATCCCTGTATCCATAATTTTTGCCCTTTCTCATCAATCTCTACAACTCTACCATCTCTTTTTTCGCCCCCTTTCATCACAATTTCCGCTTGCGTCGGCAACGCTACGGGTATGGGCCCGCTGGCGTTAGCCTGTGCTTGTACGGATGGCAAATTGCGTTTCTGGACTTCCTGACTGGTGGCATTAACTCGTGCAGCCATACTCGCCGTTACTGTAAAAAGTGCTACAACTAGAAAAGAAACTGTTCTGTGTTTCATACTTCCCTAAACTCCTTTCAAGGGTAAGCGTTAACCCGCTACCATTATAAACGCATACTTCAGTCCCTTGAGGGTAAATCCGTGCTCCCAACTCCAGAATCTACCCCCGAATCGAATATTTTAGGCAACTTGGCCAGTGTTTTTGGCTTGCTTGGTGCTGCCCTGTTTTTCACGGGCTGGATTTATCGCTGGTCTTATTTTTCCTTCTTTCAGCTAGAGGTAACGACTCTCGATTTACCCGTCGAATCTTTTTTTATGGTGCCGCTTCAGGTGTTTTTCGCGGGCGGAAAAAGCATATTCAAAAGTGTGATCGCCCTTCTGCTGACAGCCCTGGCGATTTACCTCAGCTTGTGGCTGGTTAATAGTATAAACAAGACAGTTCCTGCTAAAATCAATGGCATAATTACAGGGTCGCTTTCCTATCCTTACGGCAGAAGATTCAAGTGGATTTACCGCATCCTGAACTCTTGGCAACAATTTAATGTCAATAGATATAACTCGATCAAATTATTGCGATCGCTCGTTGACGAAATTATCATCGTCGGTTGGGTATTGCTAGTGTTGTTTTGGTCAGCATACCACCAAGGTATTGCCGATGCCCGACGCGATGCCGGGGAAAATTCGTCTTTACCCGCAGTTGCCTTAATCGCCAAGCAAGACAACATTTCTTTGGGCAGAAAACTCGACGATCCAACACTCCGACTAGACCCCAAAGGATTTAAGGCGATCGGCGATGCAGGTCTATTTGCAGATTTGAGCAAAAGAGATTATACTGATATCAATAATCCCAAAGACCCTAGAGTTTGGCGGTTGCTTTTGGAGAGAGGGAACTGGATTTATCTGTTTCCGGCTTTAACAAATGAACAGCAAAAAGACCCTAACGCTCGCCCGCCCGTGATTGCCATTCAACAAAGTCAATCCGGCGATCAATTATTAATTGTAAGTCCCCAACCTTCTCAACCTTCTAAATAAAGTCGGGGCTGGTTGATTCGATGCCAAAATAGTCTCGATGCTAATCGTTAGACAGTTAAATTAACTTATAGCGTGCGTCAGCCATTGATTATTTCGATTTCAACAGGTTTTTCCACTCCGGCGGGGAACCTTACGCATTTCCTAAGCAACTCCATAGCCAGTATATGGACGCTTGTAAGGTGGATGCAACCCTAAAATAATATCCTCTTTGGGTACTCCCATCTCGACTAATTCTTGCCCAAGATCGGCTTCTGTCATATTGCGTTGAATCCAAATTTTACCATCCTTGATATCTACGTGAATGAAACAGTTATAAATCCGCTTGTATCCCTCCCAACCAACGTCTAAAATTTGGTAATGATCTTGTTCGGTATCGAACACAAGCTGACATTCAACATCCAATTCTGAATTTTGCTCTGGTGTGGCATGAGTGGTTAGCAACTGGCGGATAAATTGGCGGTACTCTTCTATTCTTTCCATTCGATGATTACCTCCTGCATCGGTTCGTAGACGATTAACTTCACTTGATACTGTCTGACAGCTTCCTGAGTGAATCGTTCTTGAAAAAAGGATTCAAATATATCGAGAGGAATTGCCAGATATAGAGTTCTGTCTGGTTCGGTCATTTGCAATCCTAAGCGGTAGTTCAAAAACTGTCCTAACGCTGAATGAAAGTCTGTCACCGCTGATGGATTCAAAAAACTTTTGATTTCAACAGCAATCTTTTGTCCAGCCTTTTCAGCGGCAAAGACTTTCTCTGCTGCTAAATCGACCTCAAACTTCACCTGATCTATCTTGAGGATCAGCGGATCTGCCGTAATTACCCACTTCTCCTTCAAGAGAGCTTGTTTAACAGCATCATGGAATCGGTCTTTGGCAGCCATCGCTTTTTTACAGTATCTAGGTATTATGATAGCAGCGAGCCTTCAATATCCTGCTTAAATATTCTCTGCACTCTTGGGTCCCACTCTGCTGGGACGAGAGTTTTTGTAGTTTGATTTCTTACTGGCATTCCAGGAGCGCTTCGCCACATACGAGTAAGAAGTCAAAAGCGATTTCAATTGCTGAGGGACTACAATTGTCACCGTCCACAAGTGTTTATTGATTAGGTGCGATCGCACATAACAACTTCAAACACACCCCCTGGAATAAACCGACACAAAGCCCTCCGCCGATCGTCCGCATCTTGCCGATTGACAAAACGCGCGATCGTACAGTGCTCCGCATTCGGTAAAATTCGGACGACCGCCCAAGAATTGCGATCGCCCCCCTTTAACTTTTCAGGTGTTTTCCCTCGCGAATTTGAGTTGAGTTCGATCGCGGGGCGATCGGCGATCGTCGGAGAATTTGCTTTTCTGAGAGTGTTGAGGTAGCGGGCGATCGTACTACCTTTGAGATTCGCCCCGACGCGCAGAATCAGAAACACCGCAAAGCTTTCGATCTCTGGCCCAGTCATGCGCGCGCGATCGGCCTCAAAATCCTCATCAGAGTAGCTGCGGATACCCGACAGCAGTTGCGTAATGCCAAAATCATTCAAAGCTTGTTGATAGCCGCGGTTATATTCGCTGCCGTCGCTCACAGGCTTTACCATAGTAGTTGTCTCCTTTTATGTGGATTGTCTCCTTGTATTTGGGGAACCATTAGCCAGCGCGGACCCTGCAAAAGTTCAGCGCTGGCTTTTGACTCTCTAAGAATATAGCGCATAATGCAGCACATTGCAACATATTGCCGCATATTTTACCAAATTGTCTAAAATACTCGACAATGACGATCGGCTTAAATAAGAAACAATTAACCTCTAATGTCTAAACGCATATCAACCTCCATCGGAGAAGGAATCTATGACCTACTTCAAGAGTGGGCAAATGAGGAACGCCGTTCAATCAGCGGCTTGTCAGCATTCATTTTGGAACAAGCGGTGAGGGAACGCCAAAAACAAATGCAAAAACAGTCCCCACCATCCGATGAGAAGCAGGAGAAAAGTTGAGTGGACGCATCAAAGCCAAAGAAACCGGGTTTTTTGCGGTTTTTGCCGGCTGTAACGAAGTATTTGGCAAAAAAAAACCGGTTTCTGACCACCCCTGCGTCCAGAAATATATGAAATTTATCGGCATAGACTTAGGTTGGAGCTCAGCAGCAAGCGGTTTGTGCTGTTTAAATTGGCAAAATAACCAATTAGAATTAACAGAGTGCGATCGCCCCCACTGACAAGACTAAAGCATTTCGACATAAAGCCAGAGGTTTGAAACATACATTTTCGCCCCTCGGCGTACCCCCTACATCTCTCGCCCAAACATTACATCACCCGTTTCCCGCCGGTATTCGCACAGTGAAAATAGACCCTTTTCCCTCTTCGCTTTCTACCAAAATCTCTCCGCCCATCATCTGACAGTAGTGGCGGCTAAGTGTCAGCCCCAATCCGGCGCCGTCGTAAGGTCGCGTTGATGAACAGTCAGCTTGCACAAAAGCTTCAAACAATTTGTGCTGTTGTTCTTGCGACATTCCAATTCCGCTATCTTTAACAGATAAACAAATCCAATCCGACTCTTGAACATTCAGCAGGGGACAAGCGATCGCCGCAGAATGAGTTTCATCGGCAGCCATTGAATAGTCAATCGCCGATCGCCCTGCTGTATTCAATTTGCCACTGCCTTCAATGCGCCTGACACTCAGTTTCACTCTGCCGTTTTTGGTGAACTTCGCAGCATTACTCAGCAGGTGCATCAAAATCTGCCGGACTTTTTTGAAATCTGCGTGCATTATGCCCACAGTTTGATCGCACTCAATCTCCAAAACATTGCCATTTTTCTCTACTAACGGTTTCGCGGCACTCGCAACATTGTCAACCAGGGATTCGATGCCAAACTCCTGGATTTCGAGTTTCATACCCCCCGCTTCAATTTTTGACAAATCAAGGATATCGTTAATCAAAGATAGTAGGTGCGTGCCGGCTTTCTGAATCTTGTGCAAGTCGGGTACAAACTCATCAAATCCCGCATCCTGGGCATCTTCTGAAAGTAGTTGACTGTAGCCAATAATCGCATTTAAAGGCGTCCGCAATTCGTGGCTCATATTTGCTAAAAACTGGCTTTTAGCTGTGTTAGCCGCGACGGCGACTTCCTTAGCTTGTTCTAATTCTTTTGTATGTCCCGAAACGCGCTCGATTAGGTGATTGAGAGAGGCAGCCAGAGATCCGATTTCGCCTTGTCCGGTGACGGGTACTCGCAAGTCAAAATTAGACTCAGCGGCTACTTGTTGGGCCACCTGAGTGACGCTGATCACAGGTTTGGCGATCGCCCGACTCGTCCGGTAAGCCACCATTCCAGCCACCACTACCGACAGCAGCATACTAATAATAATTATGGCTTTTTCCATTCCTTGAGCGTCTTCCATCACTTCACCGCCTTGGCCTTCTTGCTGCTGGGCAATATCGAGGATTTTGCTCAATTCCTCAAGGCTGCTGTTGAGCTGTTTTACACCTTCTCCGCTTTCGATGGCGAGCAATTTTCTGGCAGACTCTATCTCCGGAGGCGATAGTTGCGATTGCTGGATTGTCTGCAAGGTTGACTGGAGAGTATCGGCGTATGTTTCTAATTTTTTTGTGCAATCTTGCAGCAAAAACTTGAGAAGTTCCGGTTTTGCTGCCAGCCAAGCGGGTTGGCTGTCGGCAAACTTTTCTATACGCAACCGCAGATTTTTCGCCTTAACAATACTCTTAACCAACTGCTCTTCTTGCTGTTTGAGCTTGGTCGAATTATCTACAAAAGAATCTAGCTGTGAACCCTGCAATTGGGCCGCCAGCGCTGCATCTTTAAAATTGCCGAGCAATTGCGCTTGTAGATGAGCATCATTGAATTGCTTTAATCCTTGTCCTTGGTAGTAATCGGCAATCACCAGTCCGCTCAGCGAGCCAAGAAAGCCGATTCCTATTGCCAGTAAATACCCGTAGCCAATTTTTTGATGGATAGGCAAACCGCCAATTTTAGATGGCCAACTTTTGCTGACTTTTAAGGATAATTTTTCTACAAAATCATGGTTGGATTTTTTTTTCTTCACGGTTTCTATAGAAGCCACTTCTCCGGAAATAAAAACTGGCATCTGTTTATCTAAAGTGGTATTTTTTGGGTTAACATTTCGCGTTTTCACGTTTGTTTTCGGCGGGTTAAATGGTTCTAAGTCTGGATTCAATTCCCCCTGGTCTTCCCAAACGGCAACCGAGAAACTTGCTTCGTGTCCTGTTTTTTTTAGCAAGTTAATTTTTGACATATGCAACCCCTGTATTCTGTTAAAATCTATCACGATCTTAAGTTCTCCAAACGGAAAAGCTTGTCTATTTGACGGTAGACATCTGCGAAAAAGCATCTGAAACTCTGGTCGAGTCAGAGGAGAAACTTAAATTCGGTTGATGTCTAAGAGATAATTAGGCTGTTGAGGACTGTTGCCAAATTACTTTTTCGACTCGTAAAAGTCTGCAGCAGGCAAAAAAAATAAAACTTTATCCCCGCAGTGAATTATCCCTGCGTGGAATGTTACAGGCAGAAAATTCTCTCAGACCTGTTTTGCCTGTGAGTAGCCCAAAGCTGATATTGTCTGTTGACAATGCACCCGATTCCTTCGCTTTGGACTTTGGCTGCCAGCAATGCGACGATTGCTTGACGGTTTTTGTTGAGCATCCGACAACTTCATAGCACAGAATGTCACAAATGCAGCAGCCGATCGAACTTTTGCACCCTGGCGATCGACTTTTGGCATCGTTGCCCCGCAAAGACAAGTCTGAGGCGAAGTGTCGTTAGTAGAGTATAACTGTAGGGCTTGCGAAAAGAAACCCGCTTTCTGCAGGTCAACTGTTGGCGATTGCGAGTTCTGGAGTTGCGGTGGTCAATTCGATCGCCAGTGCTAGCTTACCGTCTCTACCCAAAGCTTCATCGGCCAAGTGTACCATCCAGCGATTCGGCTTGGCTTGGGGTCTGGCGGCAAGCACAACCGCCCAAGCTTCCTGTTCTTTGCCACGCCCCAACAGCGCAGCACAAACAATCAAAGCTGTGGCAGTTGAACGGCTGATCCCACTTTGGCAGCAGATGAGCAAACTGCCTCCCTGCGACGACATTTTGAGGGCGAAGTCAATAATTTTCAGTACATCCTCAAGGCTAGGCAAGATTTGATCTGGGTCGTCAACGGGGGTGTCGAGGTCGTTAAACTCCAGGCACATTCGGTTCGGGATTTGATGAAAAGTTTTGGGTTCGGGAACACCTGGACTGCCGATCGAGATCAGGTATTTAATCTCGCGCCCCGCAGCGCGATCGACAATGTATTCACTGGCTTCTACTTCCGAAGTAATCAGGATTTTCGGCAGTTTTTCACCCGATAAATCTGGGGAAACAGAGGGTTCAAAATCAACTGTTTCTGCCTCAGTCCTGACATCCGCCAAGTATTGAGCGGCCAGCGCACGAACGTCAGCAAATTCGCGATTTAAAGCTGTTTCCAGAGCCAAAATAGCAGCCGTTGAGCCAATTTGACCGAGGGATTTAACAGCCTTTTGGCGCACTCCAGAATTTTCGTCCCCCAGCAACCGCACCAAACCTGCCACAGCTTCCTCTGTCCCAATTTCCCCCAAAGCAGCACCAACTCTCCACCGCACATAAGATTCGGTGTCGCCAATTGCGCTCGCCAGTCCCGCGACCACCATTTTGGGCAATTTAGCATCTCCCTCTGTATTGATGTTCCCAAGGGCAACCGCCGCCCTGCCACGCACGAAAATATCTCGATCCGAGAGCGATCGGATTACGGCCACCATAGCCACCTCGCTGCTGATTTCTCCCAAGGCAGAAACTGCACTGCCGCGCACGTCTGAGTCGTCATGGTTGAGGGCTTGCACCAGCCCAGCCACAGCCGTTTCCGTGCCAATTTGCCCCAAGGCCTCGGCGGCCCTCAAAGAAACTGCATAGGAGTCTGGATCGTCGTGAAGCAATTCTATTAAGCCGGGTACGGCCTCACAATCGCCGATTTTCCCCAAAGCCGCCGCAGCCCTAGCGCGGACGATGTGATTTTCGTCTCTGAGGGCATTCAGCAGGCCGGAAACTACCTCGGAGACACCTATTTTTCCACAGTTGACGGCCGCCCGCCAGCGCACCTCGGAGTCTTGGTGTTTGAGGGCTTTCAGCAGCGCGGGGACGGCTGTTTTCCGGTTAATTTTGCCCAAAGCCCAAACAGCCCAGGCGCGCACCCTAGACTCTGGGTGTTTGATGGCTTTGAGCAGTGCTACAGCGGCTGGTTTCGAGTCAATTTCTCCTAAAGCCCAAGCGGCCCAAGCTTGGATTTGGGAATCTTTGGATTCGAGCGATCGGGCTAATTCAATTACTGCTGCTTCGGAGCCTATTTTCCCGATCGCCCGAATCCCATCAAGGCGCACTGCACTTTCTTTGTGGTTCAATGCAGCCACCAGCATCGGAATTGCCATATCGGAACTTGTGAGGGCAAGCAGTTGAATTTTGAGCAGCGGCGAAGTGGGGATTTTGTCGATTAATTTTATGGTGGCTGTTTGAAATTCTGGCTTTACCGTTCCTGCTAGCTTAGAGCCGAGTTTTAAATTTACTTTTAGAGCTAATTTTACTGCCCGCAAAGCTAGACTTTGCTGTTCTACTTGCGGCAATATAGTCGCCAAGGTGTGCATCCCTTGTTTTTGTTTCAAATATTTTTGATAGAATTGAGCATCGCTGAGCTCGGGTAGCTGTTGGATGAGGCTTGCTGCTGAGGTCACTGATTTATCCTAATATTTTGGCGAGCGGTTGAGATTGCTCTTTTAAACTGTCTTTAAAAAATATGGCGTTTACAAAACGCTACTTCTAAAAAAAAGCTTGCACCCACTTCTAAAATATGTCTTCTTCTACTATTTTTGCAACTCCCCAATTATTAATTATCGGGTTTGTTTGGGGGATCGGCTTGACAAGGAGTAGCGCTTGCTGCTTAGCATTGCTGGGTTTTTAACTGACCTAGCTCTGCTATATAATTTTATACTCACATCTTGCACCATTGTCAGGAACAGGCAAGATGCCTGTTCCACAAGAAATTTCACCCTTTGTGGAACAGGCATCTTGCCTGTTAATCACAGCTTATTGAGAATGGTGCAACATCTTATTTTATACCAACTGGGTTTGAAATAGCGATCGACGCGGTTGACCAAAAGCATCCAGGATACAGGCCCCCGGATTCATTCCAACGCGCAGACTCAGGACCCAGAAATAAAAAACCTGTATCGGATGAAACTTGCCCCCCGAATTTATCCGTGGGGTCAATACTTCAATCTAAAATCTAAAATCTAAAATCTAAAATCGATTGACCCCAGCCAACCGAAAATAGATTGATGGCGGGACAATCTCTCAACGAGCATAGGGCCCTTTTTTCAAAACCTTAGCCAAAACGTTATCGTTATCTCGCAAACCTTCGTAAAAAAACATCACTTCTCCTTGAATGCCGCAAGAGCGGTTGTAAGCAATTACTTGCAACAACAGTTCGGGAGTTATGCTATATTTGCTGCCTCGATTCGTCAACAAAATACCGGGCGACACGCACTTTACTTGCTGCCCGCTAAGTTGTCCCGACATCATTTTATCGACCAATTGTTTGTAAGCATTAAAATCGCGACGATAAAACTGCGGGTGAAGCAGATCCACCAAATTTTTGTCAACCCAAGCTTTAGAATCTTGCAAATATTCCACCAGCCCCCAGTCATAAGGACTCGGCGACATCGATAGCAACAAATCAGGATTAATAGCTTTCACTTCTCGGTGTAAACGAGCTACAAACTCAGTAATAATATTAGCACGCCACTGTAGCCAATGTTGTTCTTTACAATCCGACGGCGCTGCTTTACCGCACTCTTCTAGATAGCGTTTAACCGTTTTTTCGTCGTAACCGCCTTCTACCGGAAACGCAATGCGATCGTCTCCTTGAACGCCGTTTACCGGATAATTCTTAGCAACTTCCAGCATCAACCCCAGCACAAATTCTTGCACTTCCGGGTCAAGAGAATTCATCCAGTCAAAGTTATTTTTCTTCAGTAAATTGCCGCTGAAATCACGGGCGATCCACTCAGGTTTTTTCGCCAGCAAATGACCGCCCTTGCGATTGTAAGAACTCACAAATCCGTATTCAAAACAAGGAATCACTTTTAAACCAACTCTCTTGGCCTCAACACATATTTCTGCTAAGGGGTCGCGACCTTGATAGCGCGAGTCAATTTCCACCCCAAATTTTTCTCGCATAATTTGAGAAGGATAAGCCGTATAACCCTGGCTCCAAATTATAGGAAAAACGGTATTAAATCCCGTATCGGCGAGAAAGTCCATTGCCTCAGCAATTCGCTCTTTTGATGTGAGAACTTTGGAGTCTGTGCTGGTTATCCAAACGCCGCGAATTCCACCAGGATTGTTAGTCGCAAACGAACTGGGCAGCGTTGCTGGATTTGGTGCAGAAAATCCAGTCGTCGCCAACCGCTGTTGGAGGGAAGAGGCAAAACTGCGAATTGCTGATTGGAAAGGTGTGAAAAATCCCATTTATTTATTTAATCTTTTTTTGTGTAAGATGGGCACTGAACCCGCTACGTTATTATTGATTGGTAGCACCCGGTATTATTTATGGATAAGATGCGCCGAAGAAGCGCCTATTATTATTTATTGATTAGGTGCGGAGTACGCACCCTACATTCCTTGGTAGCACCCGATATTATTTATGGATAAGGTGCGCTACGCGCACCCCAAAATTGTACTATCCAGCTACTCCAGACAACTTCTGGCTCAAAGCTTCTTTCAAAAGTTCCGCCTTATCAGTTTCCTCCCAAGGCAAATCTAAATCAGTGCGTCCGAAGTGACCGTAAGCCGCCACATCTTGATAGAAACGGCCGCCTCTTTCAGCAGGCAAATTCTGCAAGTTAAATGCCTGAATGATTCCCGCAGGACGCAGTTCAAAATGCTGCTTCACAACTTCCAAAAGGCGATCGTCATCAACTTTCCCAGTGCCAAAAGTTTCGATCATCATGCTAACAGGCCGCGCAACGCCGATCGCATAACTCAACTGCACTTCGCACTTTTCGGCCAAACCAGCCGCTACGATATTTTTAGCAACGTAGCGACAAGCATAAGCCGCGCTGCGGTCTACCTTGGTGGGGTCTTTCCCAGAAAAAGCGCCGCCGCCGTGGCGGGAATAGCCGCCGTAGGTATCCACAATAATTTTGCGGCCCGTCAAACCCGAATCTCCTTGAGGCCCGCCGACCACAAATTTGCCGGTAGGGTTGACAAGGAAGCGAGTTTCTGAATCCGGCTTCACGCTAATATCGGCAAACACAGGTTGGACGATAGCAGTCCAAAGGTCTTCTTTGATTTTGGCTTGAACTGCGGCCGTTTCTGTGATGTCGCCGATCGTTTCCGTGTGCTGCGTAGAAATTAAAATCGTATCTATGCCAACGGGTTTTCCGTCCTCGTAAATCACCGTAACTTGGCTTTTGCCGTCGGGACGCAGGTAAGATAACTGACCGGTTTTGCGGACTGCGGCCAGTTGACGGCAAATCCGGTGCGCTAAACTAATCGGCAGAGGCATCATTTCCGGCGTTTCGTTGCAAGCAAAACCGAACATCAAACCTTGGTCGCCAGCGCCGATGGCGTCTAATTCCTCTTCACTCGATTGTTCCCGGCTTTCGTGGGCTGTATTCACCCCTTGAGCAATATCGGGAGACTGAGAATCAAGAGCCACCAACACAGAGCAACTATTGGCCGAAAAGCCGTTGTCAGCGTGGATGTAGCCAATATCGGCTATTTTTTTCCGGGCTAATTCTATGTAATTTACCTGAGCTTTAGTGGTAATTTCGCCAGTCAGCAGCATTAAGCCGGTGTTGACGACAACTTCCGCTGCGACGCGGCTTTTAGGGTCTTCAGTCAGTAAGGCATCTAAAATCGTATCTGAAATTTGATCGCAGATTTTATCGGGATGGCCTTCAGTGACCGATTCAGAGGTAAACAGGTAGCGACGTGACAATGATTATTTCTCCTTTGATGGGGGCTCTTCCTGCGCGACATTGACGACCGACGAGTTATTTTTCCGGTAAATGCCAAGAATGAGCGCGTCTGGGCTACCGTCGAATTTTTGTCGGTCTGCAGAGCCGTGTTGAAGCAGGGTTTGAGACTGGGTAAAGTGACACTACTATAGCAAAGTCAGTTCCGGGAAGTCCCTAAAAACTTAGATTTTGTAGGATTGTCGATCGATCTTGGACACCGCTCGTCTACCCCCTAACCAGACAAAGGTAAGATACAGTCAGGGTATCGCCTTGCACAATGACTATGGCTAGACTCCAAAAATCACCAAACTTGATCCAAACAGTTGCCGACCTAGAATTTCCCGGCGGCCCCATACCGCTTGACTCTCGATTTTATATTGAGCGCTCAGGGGCCGAAGCCCTGGCCTGTGCAGAAATTAGCAAACCCGGAGGCCTTGTTCGCATTAAAGCTCCCAAAAAAATGGGCAAAAGTTCGCTGATGCTGCGGATAATTCACGCGGCAGTCGATCGTGGATACCGCACAGTAATTGTAGACTTTCAGCAAGCCGACGCAGTGGTTTTTGCTAGTTTAGATAAATTTTTACGCTGGCTTTGTGTCAATGTCACTCGGCAACTCAAACTCGAACCAAATATTGATGAATTCTGGGATGAAGATATGGGCAGCAAGGTAAGCTGCACCATTTATTTTGAAAACTATTTGCTCGAACTAATTGATAGTCCCATTGTCTTGGTGATTAACGAAATAAATCGCATATTTGAACGCACTAACATTGCTCAAGATTTTCTTTCGATAATCCGTTTTTGGTATGAACAAGCTCGCGCTAGCACAACTTGGCAAAAACTCCGCATTGTTGTCATTCATTCGACAGAGATTTATATTGCTTTGAGGCTTAATCAATCTCCATTTAATGTAGGAATGCCGATTAAACTCTCAGAATTTACTGCTGAACAAGTTCAAGATTTGGCGTGCAGACACGGACTGAACTGGAGCAATAGCCATCCGATCGAGCAATTAATGAACATGGTAGGCGGGCATCCTTATTTAGTGCATTTAGCGCTGTATCACCTGGCAATTTTGCAACAAAATCGCCTCTCCGTCGATCGGGATGAACCAGGGAATGAACTCGGGCTAGCCGAGTTGGCAGAATTGTTAACAGCAGCTCATACTCACAGCGGGATTTATAGCGACTACTTGCAAAATCAGTCGATCGCCATTCAACAGCAGCCAGAACTCGCCTCCGCCTTCCAACA
Source organism: Microcoleus sp. S36b_A4 (assembly GCF_036700645.1). Lineage (NCBI taxonomy): Bacteria > Bacillati > Cyanobacteriota > Cyanophyceae > Oscillatoriales > Microcoleaceae > Microcoleus > Microcoleus sp. S36b_A4. Next base: position 36,484 of record NZ_JAUBPI010000043.1, read on the forward strand.
GGTTGTCGATGCTAAAAATAGTGTTAACCTCGAACCTTTGATGGCTTATCAGTTAGACAGCATGGGACTTGTCAAATTAGAGGGAAATAACTGTAGTTTGTCTTGCGAATTATATCGCTTGTATTTTCAAGGGCAAAAGTTGTGTGAGGACAAGTTGTCTGTGGTTCGTTTTGAGGAGTTGCAGCAAGAAAATCAAAGGCTGCAAGCTTTGGTGAATGTGGACCAACTTACTCAAATTGGCAACAGACGGCATTTTGATAGTTGCTTGCGAATGGAATGGAAACACATGGCTCGCGAGGGGTCTCCAATATCTTTAATTTTGTGCGACCTCGATCATTTCAAAATATATAATGATACCTACGGACATCAAGCAGGAGATGAGTGTTTGCGATCGGTAGCTCAGACAATTCGCCGATCGCTCCAGCGTCCTGCTGATGTAGCTGCTCGCTACGGGGGCGAGGAATTTGCTGTGATTTTACCTGAAACTGATGCGTCGGTGGCTGTGGTTGTTGCCGAACAAATTAGAGCGAAAGTGAAAGCTTTGAATATTGTTTTTAACCCCGATTGTGTTGACGGTCTACCTAATTCTGTAGTAACGATTAGTTTGGGAATTGCCAGCGTTATTCCAAGTGAGGAAACAAGTGAGGAAAATGATGCGATAACGCTGCTACTGGCGGCTGATGAGGCTCTTTATGAGTCGAAAAGGCAGGGGCGCGATCGGCTCACTATGAGTAAGCTTTTAAATTTTCGATTTGCTGGTGTTAATTAGGTAATTCGGAGAAAATATAATTCGTTTTTACACATACAAAGTCCGCCCGCGCGGACTCTGAAAAAAACGATACTTAAGAACTGGATTTGAGGTTAATAGCGGGGGACGCTGCGATCGACCACCATTGAGTAAGCATCGATACCGCCAACGATATTTTTAACGTTAGTAAATCCTTGAGCCGCTAACCAGTGGCACATTTGAGCCGATCGCACTCCGTGATGGCACAGAACTAGGGTTTCTTTGTCGCGATCGAGTCTAGCGTCAATTTCACCAGACCATTCGGCAAACTCACTCAACGGAAAAGCTACAAATCCCGGCAGCGCCGCGAGTTCAATTTCGTGAGGTTCTCGCACGTCTACAAGCTGCAATTTCTCAGCATTGGTTTCTGCTAATTGACGAGCTAATTCTTCGACTGTAATTTGAGCAAAAATTTCTGACATTTGATTATAAAAAAGTAGTCAGTTGGCAGTTGGCAGTTGGCAGTTGGCAGTTGGCAGTTGGCGATTGGCAGTAGCTAATAGCTGTGGAATAACAAATAACAACTAACAAATAACAACTAACAACTGACAACTGACAACTAACAACTGACAAATTAATTGGGGGGCGAAGGCGGTGAAATTAGCTCCACAGGAGGGGTAGGTGCAGGGCGCCCGTCCAACTGGCTCACGTTGTCCCTGGGGTCAAGACAAGTGGCGATTAACCGGTCAGTGGGAAAGTCGAGCCTGCCGCTCAAACCGACTACGCATTCAGAAAACTGTTGTGGCAATAAACTACGGCGGCATCCATCGAGCACTACCAGGGGATCTGCAGGTTGAGTTCGACTTTTGCCGTTAATATTCACTACGCAAGTAGCCAATTCTTTGGGACGCCTCACCCGCCGACAGCTAGAGAGCGCTTCGACACCCGAAATATTGGTTTTGCGGTTGATTTGGAGGGCGCATTTAGATATGTCCCGGGGGTGGAGCGCGTCAGCACAAGCGGCGGCGGCTGCCTCTGCCCCCACTCCGGCTTCGATTAGTTCCAGGGCGCAGACGCGATAGGGATTCCTAGAGCGAGGGATTCTAATAGTGATGGCTGATGCTGGTGAGATTGGCAGTGCTGTTGCCAACAAACCGAGTGCTGCTAGCTGCGTGCCGAGAGCTAATATCCAGCGCGCGGTAGGGTTTGAGCCTGTCGGTGCTGGCTTTGGGGAAGAAGTGCGGGAAAAATTGCGGTTGTGCATGGCAGATCGAGTAGTGAGTTTTTTTGGCTGATTGGGGCGATCGATCGATCGGCTTTTCCTTCAGAATTTACCTCACATTATGGCTCGCGCTGCGGTCGATCGTTTTTTTATCGATCTTTATTTGAATTTTGACCGTTACCAACATATAATATAGAGTCTGCATAAAATTGCATACAGATATTAGAGAGGAAAATAAATGTCTCGATATCGAGGCCCCCGATTGAGAATCGTCCGTCGCCTGAAAGAGTTGCCGGGTCTAACCCGCAAAACCCCCAGACGAGATTATCCGCCTGGACAGCACGGTCAAAACCGCAAAAAGCTCTCTGAGTATGCGGTTCGTTTGCAAGAAAAGCAAAAACTCCGTTTCAATTACGGTGTGACGGAACGCCAACTGCTCCGTTACGTCCGCAAAGCCCGCCGTGTCACGGGCTCCACAGGTCAAGTGTTACTGCAATTTTTGGAAATGCGCTTGGACAATACTGTGTTTCGGATGGGAATGGCTCCAACCATTCCGTCCGCTAGACAATTGGTAAATCACGGTCACATAACTGTCAATGACCGTGAAGTCAATATCGCCAGCTATCAGTGCAAGCCTGGTGATGTGGTTGCTGTGAAAAATAGAGAGCGCTCTCGCACAATGGTAGAAGCTAATCTCAAAGACCCAGGCTTGGCTCACTTGCCGAATCACTTGGAATTTGATAAGCAAAAACTGGTTGGCAAAGTTAACGGCGTTATCGAACGCGAGTGGATTGCTCTACAGATTAACGAACTGCTAGTGGTGGAATACTACTCACGGCAAGCTTAATTTATTAGTCATCAGTCGTTGGTCATTAGTCATCAGTTGGTTGCTAGCAGAATAATTAATAATTGGGTATGAACCCAGTTATTGATTAATTGCTACTGAATAATGAGGACTAATGACTGATAACTAAAAATTAATAATTTTCAACATTCCCACCCCCTAAAAAGGGATGGGATTTTTTGAAGGTTTCGCTTGTTAATATCGTTTTCGGTGGGATGTCCCCGACAAAAATTATTCCCTTAAAATGTTTCTTCTCCGGTTGGTTCTTGATGGACAAGACCTCGCTTTTGAAGGCGATAATTCGCTACAACGGGGTAAACAACACCGCGTATCCGATTGATAGCACCTACTGGACGATGAACTGCTAAGCCGTTCCAGGGAGAATATCTCAGGTTTTCGTTGAAATCAGATTGTTTTTCATAATCAATAATCTGATGCTTGACGGTGAGACGACCTACTCTCAAGAAGGGTGATTCTTTTTCCTTCCAGACATTGATGCCATCGTCGATCGGCATTTTTAAGCTGGTTTGGAACTGAATGCCAAAATCCCACCAGTATTGGGCATCAGGTTTCGCCAAGGCTTGAATTAGATCATCGCGGTAATAATTGTCTGGTTTATTGGGATCTAAACCCAAGGCTTTAGCGCGATCGACAAAGGGAAATTTAGGAATTCCCGGTCGAGATTGTTCGGGAATTATCTCGTGCGGAGGTTTGCATGAAACCGGAGTAAACCCATACTTAATTACAGCAGGATATTCGACAGGAACTAGACCAGGCTGGGAGGGATCGAAATCGGGATAGAGGCCCAAAGCAGAGGGTGAACCGCTCCAATATTTGGCTGTTAGCAAACTCTTCGGAGTCCGGCTACCCGTAAGCGTTGACACAGCTAAAAAGTGTCTGGGATGTCGGATTAGCCACTTTTTCAATGTCTCTGGTGATTCAACCAGAGCAGAAAAAAAGCCGTAGTAGTCTTTGATGGTTTGGCTCACAAATATCTCTGAATTGTGAACAATGATGTCCTGGGTTTTTGACTCGTGGCTTTGCGTGAGTCGTTCCCCTTCCACCCCCATCACTTTCAGTGATATTGAGCGCGAATCTTTTTGGTAATCAGGGTATACTTTGGTAGCCCCGTTAGCAAATCGCAACCAAACAGGATATTCTTTGGGTTTTGCTAGCAAACCTTGCTTAAGGGAAATAGCATTGAGTCGCGAAGAACTTAACGAAGCGCGTTTGCCCAATTCCCGTTTAATTTCTTCCTCATCAAAGTCAAAAATTTCCAGAGTTCCTTTAACGCACGCATGAGTTTTGGCATGAGTATCTCGCAGCGCCCGCTCCTTATTGCCGTAAAGATTATCCATCCGAAGCTTGGCCTGCTCAACCAAAAGATCGTAATATTTGCGTTCGTCTTGTTCGGGATATTCGGTAAATAACTTCTTGTTCATAACATAACCTTTGGTTAATCGCTAAAAAAAGCTCTACACAAACCGTTGCATCTGTTAAACAGTATAAATGCTGGTGCAATTGCTTCCGAATTGCCGTAGCTGATCGCTTGCGAAAAGATCGCCTTTTTATTCCTCATTTTTGAGGGCGCAGGTGTGTTTGCGCCCCCCATTACCTTGAGTCTTACTTGTCAGCTACAACTTAAAGATCGAAGGAGACTTTGTACTTGGGATCGCTTGGAGGAACATTACGATTCACTAAATCAGAGACTGTTTTGGTATTTTGGATAATTTCCCAACCAACCTCAGAAAAAGTTTCCTTATTGAAGACTTTAGGCGATAACAAAGGATTAGTTAAAGCTTGGGAGAAAGCATCAATGCCAATTATCCGTGCTACTAAAGGCGGAATTGCTGAATTTTGGCGGACATCTTCAGCGTACAATCCCACAAATAATTCAATCTTATCAACATGACCGTACAACTCTTTTAATTTCTGTTGAGCGTATTCGTCACCCGTAATTTGATTGAAATCAGTCACCCTGGGATAACCACACATTTCGCGGTAATCGTTATAACTGGCTAACTGCGCCTGCCGTCCGAGTTTAACAGATGCTAGTTCGGTAGCATCAATAAATGTATAGGGTGTTCCTGCGATCTTAAAATCAGGTGTGTTAAACAAACCAATTCTAGTGCCTGGTTGGGAACAAGTTTCTTCCATCAATGCACCCAACCCTTTATCGATTAACATCTGATTATTCCAGAGGGAATCGTACATGGATTTTTCTTGACCGTCATAGATAAAGGTTTCAGGAACCGCACTATGCCAGCGATAGACAAAACTAAACTCAATCGCCATCCAATTTTCTCGATACCAACTTTCCTTGGTAAAAGCTTCAGGATCGGCAAAGAACCTAAAATTATAGGGCGTAATGTGGAAAATGTACTCTTCCATAATGATATTGAGAACAATCACCATGAGAATATTTCTCGCGGTTTGGAAGAGCCTCTCATCGTCCCATTCCGGATAGCTTTTGGACAAAACATCACAAATTCGATTATGCTCCCTGATACATAAAGTGTTGAGCATGACATAGCCAACTTGGACGTTTGCCCGTTCAACTCCCATTGCAAATAGCTTGCTTTTCTTTTCGGGGGGTTGTCTTTTCTCATCATTAAGGGGTGCATGAAGACCTTCAAATTGAGGATCGATAATACCCTGCTCAGGATCGGCATAATAAAAGAGTGGATATTCTTCTTCTACGCCATCTTTGCGCTTGAGTTTTTGGGTTTTAAATTTACCGTCTTTGAAAGCTCTGAGCATATTTGTTTGTTTGCGGGTCAACCCGTAAACATTACACATATCAATCTGATGGTTGGAGGTATTTTTGAAGCGGTTTTGCTGATCGATCCGGAGAAAACTATCTGTAAACCACTGCACCCAATAGGGAAAGAGCAGAGTGGATTTTTCCGAATAAATGGTTTTTCCATCTCTTTTTTGGAATAAGGTCTTTACTTTGTCCAGTGGTGGTAAATTCCCTTCTTTGTTAAATTCTGGATCGGGAGGTAAATGTCGCCCAGTATAAGTCTTGTCTGTAAGTGAATCCCAAGAGATATAGGTATCAGTTTTCTTGGGAATATCTGTCCCTGGAATTTTGGGATCTAAGCCCATTAAGCTATAGGGAAGCGGGCGAGTCGGAAGTTTGTAAATGATGCTATTGAGAAAAAATTTGTTTAGTTTCCGTTTCAGAGGCTCGTAACTTTGAACTAAATTCCAAATTGGTTTGAAATGAGTCAACGTATATGCTAAAGCTTTGTTGCTAAATCCATCTTTAGATGTATCTCTTTTCATAATTGCTTTGCCTTTCGATTGTTGTAGATTAGATCGTCTTCTTATGTTCGGTTCTGAGAGATTGATAAAGTTTGATTATTTTTCTATATTCTCAATTACTTTGGAGAGAATTTTTTGCAGATTCTTAGGTCGATAGTCTTGGCGTTTTCTCCATCGATTGATCGTGCTTTCGTGAATATCCTCAATAGCATCGCCCACCTCGCGGAACTTGATTCCTGCCAATTGGAAGAACCCAGGATTGTTTTTAAAATCAATCTCATAATTAGGATTGATACCTGTGGGAATGGCACTTATATCGAATTCAAGCCCCAATCCAAGGTTACGGGTTGAATCGATCATCCATTGTAAGGCGGCATCTGATAAACCGCTGTATTCTTTCGTTCCACCGCCGATGCAGATATGCGAGCCGGGAAACCAAACTTGAATAACCCGCTGGTTCTCAACATCAGGATTTTTTTTCATAGGCGTAACATCAAAGATTTCGCGAACTTCGTCGATCGCCACGGCGTGCAACGCATTTTGAATTAACTTATTTAAAGTGGTGTCGTGGAATCGGTACCTTTTCTTGAGCTGTTCGTCATACTTCTTGAAGGCGGGTAGAGTAGGAATACCAAGGGCTCCAACGGTGTCGAAACAACCAAGCAAGGTAATCGGGACGCGATCGCCGTAATCTTCGCGGTAATTGGCTGCTACCCGATCCTTTGGTTTAATGTCTCGTTGACGGTAAAGCTCGTAAGCTTCTGATGCCCTGGTAATATGAGGGCGGGATAGGAGACCGGAGCAATAAATCATTCCGGTTAGACTCCTGACTGTGTAAGCACCGCGACTGAACCCGAATAGATATATTTCGTCACCCTTCTCATAGTTGAGAGATAGAAAACGATAGACATCTTGTATATTTTTATCGATTCCCAGTCCAGTGGCTCCGCCCAAAATCTTGTTACTATCCGCTCCAACTCCTTCGTCATAAAACACGATTTGCGGAACCCCGTCACTGGCGGTCGATTTCACTGCCTGGGCAAGTTTAATCACATTACTTGGGTAACTACTATTGAGTTGTTGCCAAGTGCCATCACAGCAAACGATTAGACGTTTCATTTTTACTTGTCTCTCTTTGAATCGGAAATTTGAGAGCGATCTGTCATTGGTCATCGGTTACTTGAGATTGCCAATTCCCCTTTTTGTATGGCGTCAGGCGAGCCCTGCTAGTTTTTGGCTCGAAATTGTTATGTGGGTGGGCAATCTTTAGTTATTTCGATTGTCAGGATAGTAGTCTCAAACCACCACCTAGTTGAGTTTATTGTATTAAAATGTGAATAATATTTATATTTCTTAATACAAAAATGGCTGAGCGTGAGATCGTAGGTTTGGTTCTGAGAAAATGCTCGATTATCCTAAAACGTAAAAAATTCAGAGCGTGAAATCGTAGGTTTGCTTCAGGGAAAATGCTGGATTATCGTAACAGAAGTAGTGATACGACGCCCTAGCTAACAAACCTTTAAACACATTTACGGTCTGCCCGGTGAGTTTTTAGAACAGCTATATATTATCGATTTGTCGGTTGGCTGCAAGATAATAGTGAGATATTTGCCGCACATCAGATTTAGGCGATGTTTTAGGTTAATTTTTGTTTCAGTTACTCTCAGCTTTTCTGCAATGTGCTTGAAGTTTTTAACAATCTGTGGGTTTTGCTGGTTTCTCGATCGGTAAATTTGTGAAAATATTTTCTAGCTCCGGTTAAATTTAAAACGTCCCAAAGTGGGGACGATCGACCGCAGCGACTGGCTACGAGGTTCTCGCACCAAAACCAAAGGCAGCAAGCCTACCAGCCGCACAGCAGCCGAGAGGGCAAACAGTGCTCCCAAACTCATGCCCGGAAGTTCGGCAATAAAGCCGCCGGCGGTAGTTCCCAAAGCCCCAGCTAATCCCGAAACCGCTGCGGCGATCGCAAAATAAGTCGAAGGTTGCTCGATCGACGCGAGCTCCATTTGAATATTGTTACTACACAGCCCGATCGCCCCTAAAGTCGTTCCCCCCAGCAAGTGCAGCAGCGGCAGCCACACCCAGAGGGCAAACGGGTAATTGCCCGTACCCAACCACAGCAAAGGCGTTAGGGCCACCACCAGCCCAACCGCAATTAGCAGGGGGCGATTTCCCCAGCGATCGGCCAACTTACCCCAAAACATCAGCAGCAGTAGATTTGCCCCGGAACTTAAGCTGGTGTAAATCGTTACCAAACTCACATCCAAGCTTAAATCTTTTAGCAAGTAAATATTAAAAAAAGGCGCGCTGAGATTAATAGCAAATGTCCACACACTGAAGTAAAGAATAAACATTAAAAAATTAGAATCTTTCAGCACAGAAGGCACAAAATCTGTTATTTGCTTTGCTTTTTTCTCTGTAAGTCGATCGCTCTGTGCATTTTTTTTGTATACCTGGGGATTCACATCAACCATGAAGCATTGACACCCCAAACTAATCATTCCCGCCAAAACACCCACCAATAAAACAATACCGTAGCCCAAAATTGGACCGCCGTCCCAAGTTGACACTCCCAATCCCATCAACGGCACTCCCAGCAAAGTGATGAGGCTGACAGCACTGTTGCGAAAGCCAAAATAGCGTCCCCGCAAGCGCTGAGGAACCACAGCAGCCATCCAACTGAACCAGCTAGAATTGGCAAAAGCTGCCAGCACGCTAGCTGCTACGACTGTTACCAGTGTCCATTGCAGCAGTTGGTCGAGGTCTGCGTGCTGGGAACCCCAAACAATTGCCACCGCGAGCACCAGCCACAGCAGCCGCGACACGCCGAATACAAATAGGTTGTACCAGTGGCGACTGGTTGTCTGATCTGCGATGTAAGCTCCTAATGGTTGCAGGAGATTTACCACCATCGGAATAGCCGAGAATATACCTATTTCCACGCTGCTCGCCCCTAGTTGCAGCAAGAAGTTGCTCAGCAGGACGCCGCCGGTCGCCGACTCGAAGACAGCGGCAAAAATGCCATCTAGAGTTGAGGCTTTCAGGGTCGATCGAACGTCTTTTTTAGAAATTTTGAGAGCTGTTTTTGCAGAGAGAACGAGCTGAAATATTTTCGGGTCTACTATTTCGGGAGTCTGAAGAGATAGAGGTTCATTTAACTCTGCAACTGGTTCAACCATAGTCAATCGATTTTAGATTGTAGATTTTAGATTTTAGATTGGAGAATTGAAGTAATAGGGTTAGATAAAACCAGCCCCACCTTCAAGAGGCTAGCTCGAAAGTAGGACTGGCACGTCCGGGTAATTCATATCAATATAAATGACTTGCAATCGCTAGGACATCAACCGCTTGGGAGATATAAATTTGCTAATTGTAAAAAAGTAGGTTGTAGGGCTTAACAAAGAAGCGAGCCCAGCATTTTGCCTGCCAAAAATTGCTCAAATTCCGCCTCAAACAAGTTCCTCAAAGGCCCAAGCAAATTTAGCACCCGATCCTCGACTCACCTCTGGCGCCTTTACGGCTACCTAAATCTATAGAATGAAAGACGATCGACTTGCCGAGTATAGCTAGCTGCTAAGGATTTGTATCTAATTCCTGGAATCCGTTTGTTCAGTGCCAGCGCTCGCGATTCCGAGTTTTTTGTGAAAATCGCCCCCAGGTGCCGGTAAAGCTTCGGAGTGGGTTATTGGCGATCCTCTACGTTGGCGTAGCCCCCGTAGGGGCGGGTTCCGCTACCGCACCTCAAAAAAATTGTGGCTGAGATCGGGAACTGCTAGGACAAAATTATTACTTGACAAAAATTACGCTAACTGCAGATAATAGCAAACCCTAGAATTAAACTTAAACGTTTGAGAGATATCACTGCTAAGGTGTGATGTCGATTCTCAGCAATTTTACGGATTTCTGCATTAGATTGTGACCAAAATTCAACCTTTATCCGGGTATACACTGCCAGTATTTGCCTGTGCGGCCGCACTTGCAGCTTTGCGGTGCTTGCGTGAGGGTATTCAGTCTCTAGATAGCGTATCAGTAAATTTACTGGAACCGCAAATAACGGCAGAAATTCCGATCGAACAGGCGTCTGTACTCAAAACTAATACCGCTTTAGGAGTAACTCGCTCCGATCCGGGGGACAATCTCGATCTGACTCGCAATACCCCCGTTTGGGCAATGGTGGAATTGGGAAGAGGGAGAGAGGGAGAGAGGGAGAGAGAGGGAGAGAATCAGGGAGAGGAAGAGCAGATTGTGATTCTCGGCGGTGAAGGTATAGGGCGTCACACAGTCGGTGGAGGGGCGGCGATCTATGATTACGCAATGCGGCTGCTGCGATCGAATCTGAGCCTAAAACTCGCACGGGGAGAAAAAATTACTGTCACTCTGATTCTGCCGTCTGGGCGACAACTAGCCACCCGCACTTCTAACGAAGCTTTCGGCGTGGTAGAAGGACTTTCGCTGCTGGGTACAACGGGCATTTCTCAACCACTGAGTGCCCCTGGACAGTTGGAACTTTACCGCGAACAACTGCAACAAAAAGCCGAACTGTTTGACTGTTTGGTTTTCTGCATCGGCGAAAACGGTTTGGATTTGGCGCGACAACTGGGGATTAATCCTGATAGGCTCGTCAAAACCGCTAACTGGCTCGGCCCGCTGCTGGTAGAAGCCGGATATCAGGGCGTGCAGTCAATTTTGCTGTTTGGCTATCACGGGAAACTGATGAAATTGGCGGCGGGGATTTTTCACACTCACCACCACTTGGCTGACGGGCGCAGGGAAATTCTCACAGCTTACTGTGCTAAAGCTGGAATGCCTGCCGATGCGTGTTCCGCAATTTTTGCTGCAGCGACAGCCGAAGAGGCTCTTGGGCAACTGCGGGCTTTAGACGCCGAGTTTGGGAGCAATTGGGTCGATCGAATTTACGGCGACATCGCCGGACAAATAGACTTGCGCTCATCGGATTGCATTTTTACTCACACTAACTTGCACATCCCCGTGGGCTCGGTGATGTTCGGGCGCGATCGCAAAATTATTGTTAAAAGTGACATAGGAGATACATTTTTGACCCAAATTTGTTAATGTAGTGTGAATATCCCTGAATTCTGTTTAAAACATCGGTCAGGGATAATATTTAACAAGTAATAATTCTCTGTCCCTAGACCTTAATTATACTAGGTTGCTTCTGGAAGCAATTTCTGAAGCAAGAATTCAATTAATTAGGGTAAGGATGAAGTAAATCTATGCTTGCCCTGTGCCCGATTAATCGACTAACATCGCTGACTGCAATCTAGTATAAATAAGATTTATTCCTAGCGACAAATGGTTGCTCGCCTTCCTTAGTCTTGCACTGAGACCGCGATAGATATCTCCGCTACTTTCGACCCAATTAGCACTTAGCAATTACGCAATAACCGTGACTACTCAAATAGAAACTGAATCCGTTCTCACAAACTCTTTTCTGCAGCAGATAGAGCGCCAGATTATCGTGATTCTCGACTTCGGTTCGCAATATTCCGAACTGATTGCTCGTAGAATTCGCGAAACTCAAGTATATTCAGAAGTTATTTCTTACCGCACTACGGCAGAACAGTTAAAAGCTATCAATCCTAAAGGAATTATTCTTTCAGGAGGCCCAAGTTCTGTATACGATGAAAAAGCACCCCACTGCGACCCAGAAATTTGGAATTTGGGAATACCGGTGTTGGGAGTGTGTTACGGGATGCAGTTGATGGTAAAGCAGCTCGGAGGCACGGTTGAGCGATCGAAATTAGCGGAATACGGCAAGGCATCGCTATTTATTGACGATCCTACGGATTTGCTGACAAATGTCGAAGAGGGCAGCACGATGTGGATGAGCCACGGAGACTCGTGTACTCAACTGCCGACGGGTTTTGAGATCCTCGCTCACACGGACAATACTCCGTGTGCTGCTGTTGCTCACCACGAGAAAAATTTGTACGGGGTTCAGTTTCACCCAGAAGTAGTTCACTCGATCGGGGGAATAGCTTTAATTCGCAATTTTGTTTACCACATTTGCGAGTGCGAACCGACTTGGACGACCGCTACTTTTGTGGAGGAATCGATTCGCGAAATTCGCGCGCAAGTGGGAGACAAACGAGTTTTGCTGGCTCTATCCGGCGGTGTAGATTCTTCTACTTTGGCTTTCTTGCTGCACAAGGCGATCGGCGACCAACTTACCTGTATGTTTATCGACCAAGGGTTTATGCGGAAGTATGAACCAGAACGGTTGGTAAAATTATTTAAAGAGCAATTCCACATTGACGTTGAATATGTTAATGCTCGCGAACGCTTTTTAGCTCAACTTGAAGGGATTACCGATCCTGAAGTAAAACGCAAGCGGATCGGTCACGAATTTATCAACGTATTTGAAGAAGAATCGAAGCGTCTAGGCCCCTTTGACTACCTCGCACAAGGTACTCTTTATCCTGATGTGATTGAGTCGGCTGACACTAATGCAGACCCGAAAAGCGGCGAACGAGTTGCTGTTAAAATTAAAAGCCACCACAACGTCGGCGGTTTGCCGAAAGATTTGCGATTTAAGCTGATTGAACCGCTGCGAAAACTGTTTAAGGATGAGGTGCGAAAAGTCGGCCGGTCGATCGGGCTTCCCGAAGAAATCGTGAACCGACAACCTTTCCCCGGCCCGGGATTGGCGATTCGGATTATAGGAGAAGTTACCGCAGAGAGACTCAATATTTTGCGGGATGCTGACTTCATTGTTCGCCAAGAAATTAACCGGCACGGATTGTACGGTGAACTTTGGCAAGCTTTTGCAGTTTTGCTGCCGATTCGCAGTGTAGGCGTGATGGGCGATCAGCGCACTTATGCTTACCCGATCGTTCTGCGATTTATTAAGAGTGAAGACGGGATGACGGCTGACTGGGCGCGGGTTCCTTATGATTTGTTGGAACTGATCTCGAACCGGATTGTGAATGAGGTTAAGGGGGTGAACCGGGTGGTTTACGATATTACTTCTAAGCCACCGGGAACGATCGAGTGGGAGTGATTTGTAGTTAGCGATTAAGTAGGCGGACTATTTTTTTGTCTGTCTACTTATTTTGATTTTTGATAACAGGGGGATTCCCTACGGGATAGCTACGCTTCACCGACTTTAGGAGATGGGGGAGTGGGAAGGGCGATCGCTTTTATAGAACCCATTTGACATTTTTTACTGTATTGAAGTAAAGTGACTGCAAAATTCGTATCCAGCAGTGATGCCATACTCTACCATTCTCACAGACGAAGAGTGGATCATCTTCAAATGCTTGTTTTTTTTGGTTGTGACAAGGTAGGGGAAGAGAACGGGCAAATGCTTGGATAGAGACGTGCAAAATCCTCGTCAGTAATTTTGAGAGAACTCTGGTTGATGCGAGTGCCAAGGTTAATCTTTGTTTTATTACAAGACTTTGGACAGTTTTTGATAAAAACGTAAAATATGGCTTTCAAAACGATTCGGCAATCGAACTACCAAGGAAAAATCAAGGGTTTCAGACTATAAACTAAAAACTCTCCGGACTATTGTTATGAGACTGATGCGGATAAGGCTTGCAGCAGCTTAAATCTCAAATGGGTTCTATAAACGTTCGCCAGTTGAGCTACGATCGCACTTTTTAACGTGCTTAGCTTAAACTCCACTCATGTTTTTTGAGAAAAAAGTTTTATTATAATTTAAGCGCGCCCAGCAAAAAAAGATTTTAGGGAGAAGTCTAATGATGATAACAAGAATAACTCAAAGATATCAACAGCAACTGTTGACTTATACTTGGGTGGTATCTTTAGGCTTTTTACTGTTCTCACCTGCTGCTACAGGACAGCAAATTACTCCGTCTCCCGATGGCACCGGAACTGCTGTTAATGCCTCCGGCAATCAATTTAACATCAACGGGGGACAGCTCTCAAAAGACGGCACTAATCTCTTTCATAGCTTTCAGCAGTTTGGACTCAAAGACGGTCAAATTGTTAATTTTATTTCTGATCCGAACATCCGCAATATTTTAGGGCGAGTTGTGGGTGGCGATGCTTCTTATATTAACGGTTTAATTCAAGTAATAGGCGGTAATTCTAACTTATTTTTGATGAATCCAGCGGGGATTGTTTTTGGTTCCAACGCTCAACTGAACGTGCCTGGTTCATTCTTGGCAACGACAGCAACCGGAATCGGATTTGGCAACAATTGGTTTCAGGCAGTTGGCGTTAATGAATACGCTATGCTGATAGGAACGCCAAGCACTTTAAATTTTGGTACAGCTCAGCCAGGGGCGATCGCAAATTTCGGTCAACTGAGCGTACCTAACGGGCAAACCCTAGCTTTAATAGGCGGAACAGTTTTCAGCCCCGGTACTTTGTCAGCACCGTCTGGACAAATTGCGATCGCATCGGTGCCCGGAGAAAACTTAGTCCGCATTTCTCAAGCAGGGCATCTGCTGAGTTTAGAAATTTCCCCCTCTTCTAATCTAGGTTCTCCTTCTGTGCCGTTGAATCCCCTCACCCTGTCCCAACTGCTGACAGGAGGTAGCAGCAACGCTACAGGCGTTACAGTTAACAGCGACGGCAGCGTACAGCTAACGAATTCAGACTTGCGGGTAGAAGCGGGCGATGTGGCAATTGCCGACACTCAGGCAACAGGTGCGAACCAAAATTTAGCAGTGTCTGCTCAAACGGCTACTGTGTCAGCCGCGCGTAACCTAACCCTAGTAAACAGGCAATTACAGACAGCAGGTGACTTGAAATTGCAAGCGGGGGAAGCTGTCCGCATTCGCGACAGCGTGGCTAACTCTTTTGTTACTGATGTGGGTGGAAACCTAACCGTGCAGGGCGATCGCCAAATAGACATCCAGACGCGCAATCACTCCCAAAGCTTACTGAGTGCTGGCGGCCGCATCACACTTACCAGTAACGGTACTGTATCCGGTGATGCCCTCTTCAAAGCTGGCAGCGATTTCTCAATTGGCACGCTTCAAGGTAGCCCCGGCAACTTCGCAAGTTCAGGCGGTTCTACGATCGTCTCAGGCGGAAACGTCTTTTTTGGTAATTACGCAGGCGGTTCTCTGGAAGTGCAAGCAAAAGGCACGATCGCATCCGGTGATCTCGCTATCAGTTCCGCATCTAGCGATCGACCGCAGTTGGTGTTTACGGCTGGCAACGTACCCACTGGCCTCACTGCAAACAGCACTCTAGCACCCGCCAGTTCTTCACCTGCCAGCATTCAAGTTGGCAATATCGCGATCGCAGGTTCAGTTTTTTTAGGCGCTGCAAACAGCATTCAAGCAGCATCCATTACTTCAAATGGCGGAGATCTGGCGCTGGTAGCGTCCGGGGACATCGCAGCAGAACACCTGGATACTTCAACTTTAATGGGCAATGCCGGCAATATTACCCTCTACAGCACGGGGGGAAGCATCAATACGAGCGCCAGCACCTTGAACGCTTCCTCGATAATCGGTAACGGTGGGTCAATTTTCCTATATGGGACAAACGCGATCGCCGCCGGTGGAATTACAACCTCTAGCTTCCTTGGAAACGGAGGCAGCGTCACCCTTTATTCAGAAGGCAAAATCAGTACGGGCAACATCAACACTAGCGGAATCAAGGCAGGTGAGATCAGCTTCCTTAGCAATCCACCAAATTTTCCGGTGGAGGTGGCTCCCGCGCTGCCACCAGAACCACCAGCGGTCATACCTTCCCCGGTGCCAGCACCATCACCTGTCCCGCAGCCACCAGAACCACCACCGCTCATCGTCCCGCCGTCACCAGAACCACCAGCGATCGTATCTCCCCTACCGTCACCAGCAGCACCAGCAGCAGCACCATCGCTGCCACCAGAACCACCAGGGGTCATAGCTTCCCCGGTGCCACCAAAATCACCAGCACCATCTGCCATTCAGCTCCCTGAACTCGCACCTCTAAACAATGGCTTAGTAAGCCTGACACCGAGTGCCATTCAGTGCTTAACTGAGGAACAATTATTGGAGCAGCAGGCAGGAGTGACCCTCCAAACTGCGCCGAAAGACTACAGCAAAGCGATCGCCTGCTACCAGCAGAATTTAGAGCTGGCGAGACTCTCCCGCGATGACGCTAGGGAAGGCTATGCGCTCAACAATCTAGGCGCAACTTACTACGCAATCGGAGATTATGAAAAAGCAATTTCTTATCAGCAGCAGCGCTTAGCACAAGCTGAATCCAGGGCCGATTTATTGGGAAAGGGACAAGCTTTTATTGGTTTGGGAGCTGCTTACGGCGCGATTGGCAATTATAAAAAAGCAATTGAATACTACGAGCAAAGTTTGGAAGTAGCGCACTCCCTAAAATCCCTTGATTTAGAAGCGAGTATCCTAAGAAATTTGGGATTAGTTTACTATGCCCAAAAAGAGTATACAAGGGCAGTAGAATATCAAGAGCAAAGTTTAGCGATCGCTAAACAGCAGCGCGATCGCCGAGGCGAAGCCCTTGCTTTGAGTAATTTAGGATTAGTACACTATTCCCTGACTAATTATGCCCAAGCAATTGATGAGCAGAAACAAAGTTTAGCGATCGCCTTAGAACTGCGCGATCGTTTCGTTCAAGGTCGCGCTTTAGAAAATTTAGGAATTGCTTACTATGCTGTCAAAAATTATCCTCAAGCGATTGAGTCTTACCAACAGAGTTTAGCCATTGCCAGAGAACTGAGCGATCGCCACGCCCAAGGTCGAGTACTCAGCAATTTAGGTGACGCTTTATACAAAGCAAAGCAACCAGCAGAAGCTATCAAAGCTTTATTTTCAACCATTGAAATTTGGGAATCTCTGCGGTCAAATTTAAAAAATAACGACCTCCATTTAATTTCAATTTTTGAAACCCAAGAAACAAGTTATAGTATGTTACAAGAAGTGCTTGCCCATCAAAATCAGCATAACGAAGCGCTAGAAATAGCAGAGCGTGGACGGGCGCAAGCTTTTGTTAGATTATTGACCAGCCGTTTTTCTTCCCAGTCAGCACAGGCTACCCTAAAGTCATCGGAAAATCAAATAAAACCGCTCGACATCCAGGAAATCAAACAAATTGCTAAAGAACACAATTCGACTTTAGTTTCTTACTCGCTTATCAAAGAAGATGTAGAAGCTGATGGTCAAAGAAAGCTGCAAGATTCAGAACTTTATATCTGGGTGATACAGCCGACCGGAAAAATTGACTTTCGTCGCATCAGTTTGAAAGGTTTGGTTGAGGAAAAAACTTCATTAAAAGCCTTGATTACTGAAGGTCGTTGCTTCATTCCCAGTTGCCTGCGAAACAAGCAGCGCTCCAAACCAGCTACAAATCCAACCCGAACCCTACCTATTATTGAGCAACGATTTTTAGATTCGTCATTGCAAGAGCTTTATCAACTACTGATAGAACCAATTGCTGACCTTCTACCTCAAGATCCAGCGTCGCGAATTACTTTTATTCCTCATGAATCTTTGTTCTTAGTTCCCTTTGCCGCGTTGCAAGATACTTCGGGAAATTACTTGATAGAACAACATACTATTTTAACAGCGCCTTCAATTCAAGTGCTGTCTTTAACCAAGAAACAGCAACAGCTTGCTTCAGGAAAAGGTGCGCTAGTCGTTGGGAATCCTACCATGCCAAGTGTTGCCTTTACGACGAACCAACCTCCTCAACAACTGTCATCACTCCCACACTCTGAAGCCGAAGCGATCGCGATCGCTCAGCTTTTAAATGCTGAACCGCTTACAGGCGACAAAGCGACAAAAGTAGCAGTTTTACAGCAAATAGAGCGATCGCGCATCGTGCATTTAGCAACTCACGGCATCCTGGATGACGTAGAGGAATTGGGGGTACCTGGAGTCATCGCACTTGCGCCAAGCAAGGGTGACAGTGGTTTACTCACTGCTAGCGAAATTTTCAATTTGAGGTTGAATGCCGAACTCGTCGTTTTGAGTGCTTGCAATACGGGTCGCGGTCGTATTACAGGTGATGGCATCATTGGTTTATCACGCTCGTTTATTGCAGCAGGCGTTCCGAGTGTTGTAGTTTCTCTGTGGTCAGTATCTGACGAATCAACAGCCGAGTTGATGGCGGAATTTTATCGACAGATGCAGCTAACCCCTGATATTGCCCAAGCGCTGCGGAAGGCCATGCTGGTGACATTGGTCAAACATCCTAATCCTGTAGATTGGGCCGCTTTTACCCTCATTGGCGAAGCAGAGAAACGTTAACCGGGAAAAGCTGATTTCCTGTCGTCAAGAGGTAGTTTTTCCTATAGCGCGTCGCGTGATAACCCGGTCTTTTAAGCCGGGGATGAAACGCAGTTGTAGCCTTCAGGCTACGAGTGTTCCATATTATTTATTCCGCTGTCCTTCGATATATTTTCTCACAGTTTCAGTTGAAACGTTGCCAACGCTACCGACAAAATAACTGGGAGTCCACAATGTAGGCAATTTCAACAATTCAGGAAACTCTTTTCTCAAGTAACTCGATGCCCTGCCTTTGACCCTCTGCATAACAAAGCTAGCAGAATCAGTCGGCTTAACGTTAACCAATAAATGTACATGAGACATCTCCAAAATAGTAACAGTTCGTGGTAATATCACATCATAAAGCTTTTTTGACCCAGAAACATGAGCGACAT